>JBFFTZ010000077.1:0-9456 GCA_041571575.1 Gammaproteobacteria bacterium
CGCGAGCATTACCGCGAACGTATCCTGAATTGGGAAAGAGTCTTCCTGGACATTCACAGCGGGCGCATATTGGGATCGGCCGGACCAATCCTGATGGACCTGGTCGCACTGATGTTACTCGGCCTTTCAGGAAGCGGCCTGTGGCTATGGTCCCGCAGGGTTCGCTAGCAACACTTTCCGCTTTACTACATAGAAAAGGGCCCGCTACTGCGGGCCCTTTTTTTATAGCTACTCGCATCCAGGTTCCGGGAGAAACCGGAGCCGGAACGCTATGTCGGCTAGGCCCTTCCCTGGGGCTTGCGCCGAGGGGACTGACTGCGACCGCTACGACCGTGTCCGCCCGAACGCGGCTTGGAACCGGGCCGGGGACGGGCGTGACCGCGAGGCTGGCGAGCCTTGAATATAGGCTCTGCCTTGATGCTGGGATCAGGCTCGAATCCGGGAATCACTTCTTTAGGGAGATTGCGGTTAAGCACGCGTTCAATGCCCCGCAGGAAGTCATTCTCATCCACGCAAACCAATGAAACGGCTTCGCCCTCAGCACCGGCTCGACCGGTACGTCCAATACGATGCACGTAGTCCTCGGGGATGTTTGGCAGCTCAAAATTCACGACATGAGGAAGCATGTCGATATCCAGGCCACGGGCAGCAATATCGGTGGCCACCAGGATCCTGACCTCTCCGTTCTTGAAGCCGGCCAGCGCCTTGGTACGTGCAGCCTGACTCTTGTTGCCATGAATGGCCGCGGTAGTCAGCCCGTCCTGCTCCAACTGTTTGGCAAGGCGATTGGCGCCATGCTTGGTGCGGGTAAAGACCAGTACCTGTCGCCAGTCGCCTTCACTAATCAAAGTTGAAAGCAGTTCACGCTTGCGGTCACGATCCACGGGGAAGATTCGCTGGGCAACCTTTTCCGCCGGGGTGTTCCTGCGAGCAACTTCAACGCTCGCCGGGTTTGCCAGCAGGCCTTCGGCCAGGGTGCGAATCTCGTCGGTATAGGTTGCCGAGAACATCAGGTTCTGACGCTTCTTGGGCAGCACGGCAATCACCCGGCGAATGTCGCGGATGAAGCCCATGTCCAGCATGCGATCTGCCTCATCAAGGATAAGGGTTTCAACGCTGGAAAGATCCAGGCTGCCCTGTCCGAGGTGATCCAGCAAGCGCCCGGGGGTGGCTACCAGGATGTCCACGCCCCTGCGGAGCATGGAAAACTGGGGATTGATGTTCACGCCGCCAAATATGACTGCCGACGTTAAAGGAAGGTACTTGCCATAGATACGCACGCTTTCTTCAACCTGGGAAGCAAGCTCACGGGTGGGAGTCAGGACCAGGGCACGAATCGGCTTCCGGCCTTTCACCTTTTCGGGCGCCGGCCCGGTGGACAGTCGCTGCAACAAAGGCAGTGTGAAGGCTGCGGTCTTGCCGGTGCCGGTCTGGGCGCCAGCCAGCACGTCGCGGCCCTGGAGAATGTAAGGAATAGCCTGTTTTTGTACAGGTGTGGGTACCGTGTAGCCCTCTTCGGACACAGCACGGAGCATATCGGCCGAAAGGCCGAGAGTTTCAAAAGACATCGAGTTGTTTACTCCTGGGATACCTGCTGGGTCAGTAAAGCCCCGTCCGGTCCAGGTAAAAATTGTGACAAAGTGTCAATAACGAGCCGCGAACGCGGTCATCGTACGGTCTGGCTACACCGGTGAGGAGCCAGAACAGCCGGGCAAGTTAACAGAAGGAAGGGGCAATTGCACAATATATTTCGTAAAACCGTTACGCGCCGCCCCTTGCCCGCCAGGAAACCCACATTACCGGGAGGTACAGCGCATAAAGCCCGGCAATAAGAAATGGCATGACCTGATCCCCAAGAAGATCCATGCCAAGACCCACCGCCGCAGGACCAATCATGGTGCCGGCTCCCCACATGGTCGTGAAAACCACACTGGCCGTGGCACGTTCCACTCCACGGAAACGCTGTCCCAGGAGGATCACACCCATCGCATAGATCATGCCTTCGATACCGCCCAGTCCAAAGGCAAAAATCGGCGCCACAGGCTTCACGGTAATCAGCGCTGGCAAGGCCATGCACCCCAACACCGTCAGCAAGACGCAGGCCAGCAACATCCTTTGCCTGTCCACATGATCCGCCAGCCAGCCCAGGGGCATTTGCAGCAACACCCCGCCCAGTCCAAAGGCGGTTAACAACGACAGACTGCGCACCTCTCCCAGGCCCAGCTGCAATCCGAACAAGGGAAAGAACGCGAGAAAGGATTCTACCGCCGCGGCATAGGTGAAATTCAACAGCATGATCTCGGGCGCCTTGCGGAATATCCTCCACATCTTCGGCGGCGGCCCCTGGTCAGCATAGTGACTACGACCCTTGAGCCAGAACAGAGGCAGACCGGCGACAAGAATCAGGGTAGCGGTCACGGCGAATGGCCTGATTCCCTCGGAGCCGGTAAACACCAGGATCAACGGCCCCAGTGCAAATCCCGCGGCCCCGGCCGCGCCATACAAGCCAATGATTCGCCCCCGCCAATTGTCCTGGGCCATTTCATTGATGACGGCCTCGCTGGCGGACCACAGAATCGCCGCGGAGGCGCCCAGGAGAAACCGTAGCGGAAACCAGGCATACACATTGGAAAACAGGGCCAGGGAAAAAAGAGTTACGCCGGCAAGCACGGTGGCCGCCTACATCAAACGGGCCGCCCCGAAGCGGGTAATCAAGCGGGGGGTCAGCGTCGCTATGGCAATACCGCCACATGCCTGGGCCATGATGCTCAGGCCGATGACGGTCTTGCTGATTCCCTGGGAATCCAGCACCAGGGACAACAATGGCAGGGTCAGACCATACACCAGGTTTACCACCACCATTGAAGCAATGACGGCTAGCAGGTCGACCCCTCTTCGTCGTGAAATCACATCATTACCCGGCACACGATTTTCTCAACGAACTGCCCATCACTTGTCCGTGATTCACCCGCCACTGATTACTCCAGGAGGTTAATCCAGGGAAAGCACCCTGAAACTGTAGCCCAGCGACAAACCGAAGACATGGGCGTCCAGGTCACCGTTCGCGGCATTCAATTGGCCGACGGTTCCCAACAACTCCAGGCTATCGGTCAGGTGGACGCCGATGCCCAGATTAGCCTGGTACACCAGACCGGAACCGTTGCTCAGGCCGCCACCACCAGCCGCCCCGACCAGACCTTCAATCTCTGTGAAGATTTTTTCGCCCAGCTCGACTCGAAATCCGCCGCCAACCAATCCAACCATGTAGGCCCCGGCATCGCCGGAATAGGCCCCCAGGCCTTGTCCTGTCAGATACCAGTTCGGAGTGACAAAGTAATCCAGCTGAGCCCCCAGGTTTCCAACATGCTGTTCCGGACGGTTTCTCCAGTTGTCCCCGCCCTCTGTATAGGTCTGATGAACAAGCCTCACCCTGACCGGGTGTACCGCCAGGGCCTCGTCGGATACTGTTTTCGTCTCATCAGGACCGAACTGATAACCCAGTTGCATTCCCAGGGTTACGGATTCAAAACTTGAGGTTGGAGCCCAAAGTCGGCTTGCCGACAGATCAATGAACATATTTGGGCTTACCGAATACTGAATGCCCGCCCCGGCATCAAGCAGCAGTCCCCCTCCCGTGTCCACGTTACCGCCTCCGCCACCACCCACAGCGAAAGTTCCATAGACGGAAAACCTCCTGCCCACGGGAACCTCGTAGCCCACACCGGCAAGCAAGTGCATATACCCCTGGCTGCTGCCTGTGGCGGCACCTGCGGCATCAAAACTCAGGAACCACTGCTGACCGGGAAATGTCCTCCACTGGGCACCAAGCAGGCCAAAATCATCCTGCGCAAGACCGGCATCGGTCAACACATCGCCAGACACAGCAATGTGCCACGCCTTTATCGCAAACTGGTGCCTTCGAAACCGATAATCACCTGGAATATCTGCAAGAAAGACATCTCGGCCCTCAGTATAGGCAGTCGTCTCCAGCAAGGCGCCGAAGGAATGGTTATAGCCCAGGTAGAACTGCCCGGAATTGATCTCACCATTTTTGGGGAAATCCACCTGGCTATAGCCAACACTCAGACTCCCAACGGGTGAAAAATGGTATCTCAGCCCCAGATTCTCCCTAACCGCCAAGCCTCCACCAACCAGTTGGTTTCCGCCGCGCCCACCACCGGCGCCCAGATACAGACCCGCTTCTATCGACCACAGGGAAGACAGCGGATATTCGATCCCGCCCGAGAGGCCCAGTGTTATGAACCCGCCTCGCTCTCCCTCAACTGCGGCATAAAAGTCGACACCACCATTCAGGTATTGCCCAACATTCTTATGCAATCCGAGCCTTGCCATCCCCATGGACTCGTCCTGGGGAAGCTCCCATTGTTCATAGCTACCTTGTACTGCGAAAGTTTCGACCCGGGGAGTGGCGGCCTGGATGCCGGCCGGCCCAAACACCATAAGCAGGCAAAGACTCGCCAGCGCTTTGTTTTTCAAGGGATACGCATGCCAAAAGATCCACGCTTGCACGTCCTCAATATTGGCCCGTTCCAGGCAGGCGAAGAGACGTCTCCGGATATCAGTTTTGTTCATGACTAAATTTCTCTGGTATCTGAATGAACTTTACACCGGAAAGTCAGTCCACATGATAAATAGTGAGCTGGCTTGAGACATATAACGTTCACATTTTCTGCTCAAGCAAACACCGCGGAGTAACTTTTGATCCACAATTCGTAACTCATGTGTCCCGGCAAGCACCTCAGCCTGATTTATCCAGCCAACAGAAAAGCAGGTAATTCCTGCTGGACATTATCCAGTATTAACAATATGTTCAAACGTGAACGACAAGTCAGGGACTGATCAGGATCGTTCGTTTCAGCCGGTCTTGGAGTCCTAAATGAAGACCGAAAACAAAGAGCGATATCAAAAAGCGATATCGATAAAAATTGGGGGTATCCGAATGAAAAGGCATACACAACTATTTATCAGGAACTCGATAAGCAAGGCTGTTCAAGCGGCGCTTCTTGTAGCAGCCCCGGCGACAGTACTGTTTGCCCAAGACGAAGAAGCAACACAAAGTGAACGTTACATTGAAGAAGTGACCGTTACCGCTCGTAAGAAAGAAGAAAGCCTGATGGAAGTGCCGATGAACATTACGGCAGTCGGCAGCGATGAAATTCTTGAGCGAAACCTGATCAATAAAGAAGAAATTTACCGCACCGTAGCGGGTGCTGCCTCACCAGGTGGCGAACTTATTCTCCGCGGACTTGCGGGAAGCAATAGCTCGGCGCCTGGAACAACCAGCACCTGGACCGATGACATTCCATTCAACTTCAGCGATCTGTATGACGTGCAGCGAGTCGAAGTTTTGCGTGGACCCCAGGGGACTCTTTATGGTTCGAATGCGATCGGCGGCACGGTTCGTGTTATCACGAATCAGCCTAACCTGGATGAGCTGGAGGCTTTTGGCGCAGCGGTTTTCACCCAGGAGAATAACCGGCCGGGTACCGAAACCCGGGCCTATGCGGGGCTAAATATACCCTTCGGGGATGGCAAGTGGGCCCTGCGTGTAGTGGGCGCTTCCGGCTCGCGTGACGGCAAAATCATGAACACTTACACCGGAACCAGTGGCGGGGACTCAGACAGTTTTATTCGTGCCCAACTGCTATGGGAACCGTCCAACGACCTAAGCGTCAACTTCGGTTACGTTTCTGAAGAAACATTCAACTCAGGATATTCCTGGGCTGATCGTTCACAGCCTGGATACTATTACGAAGCCGTTCTCACAGAAAACCCGGAAGCGACCTATGGCTATGATGTCTACCTGACGTTCCCCGAATGCCCTCCAGGTGTTGAACGCCCCGAGTGTCGCCTGGGTGGTCCGATAGCTCCCGGTCATGACCCCAAGTTCACGCTTTGGGAAACCATGGACCCTTGGGTAGAGGAACAGCGTGATGTTTTGTCATTACGGGTTCAAAAGGACGACCTGTTCGAGGGAGTTGATCTCGTTTATGCGGGCTCATACCAAACCTACGATCATGCTTCGCTGGATAACTGGTCGCGTAATGATGCCAATGACATGTTCCGGACCTGGATCATCAACGATGATGGCTATGAGCGCATCACGTCGGAGCTACGCCTGCAGTCCAATACGGCCAGCCCCTTGCAATGGACGGTCGGCGCGTTCTTTGACGAATCGGACTGGAAGAGCACACCCAATGGTCAGTGGCAGTATCACGCATCCGATGATCGTAGCCGTGCTATAGCAGAATACCTTTGGGGATTTTACTGGGATCTGGGAGATCCCACTCAGATCGGTCTGGATTTGTATGGAGACGGAACCAAGAACTACAACTTCAGCCAGTTCAAGTACAACCAGCGGGAATTCGCGTTTTTCGGCGAGGTCGACTACACCTTTGACCTCGGTGACGCGGGCAGTCTTGAAGTCACTGCTGGCAATCGCTACTACGACCTGAAGGACGACATTCACACCCAGGTATCCGGCATCTGGATCGGGGACGAACCCCAGGATACGATCGCCCAGGATGGCGAGAGCGGAAACAGAAGCAAGCTAAGCGTCTCATACATGCCTAACGAGAATTTCACCGTGTTCGGCGTGTACTCCGAGGGCTATCGTCCCGGCGGCAACAATGGGCCCAATGCACCGCAAGACTGCAGTGCAGATGAGAACATCGGTTCCTACGTAGATCGCTATAAGTCTGACCAGATTGAAAACATGGAAATTGGCCTGAAGGGTCTGGCTTTTGAACGTCGCTTCCAGTATTCGGCAGCGGTATACCAGATTGACTGGACTGGCGTACAGGCAAGCGTGTACATGCCCAGTTGCGGCTTCAGCTATACAGCAAACGCCGCAAAAGCACAGTCACGGGGTCTTGAGTTTGAAAGCACTGCGCTGCTGACAGATAGCCTGTCAGTCCAGGTTAACGCGGGCTACACAAATTCGGAGATGCTGGAAGATGTGGAATCACTGGGCGCTTCGGCCGGTGATGACATGACCATGGTTCCAAAATACAACTACTACATAGCTCTTAACCAGGACCTTGTATTATTGAACCGTGACTCATCTGTACGCCTGGATGTCTCTGGATACGGTAAATACAAGTCTCACTTCAACACCAAGGATTCGGATATATCTCCGGCCTACGAAGTATTCAATCTCTCTGGCTCCATGCAGGTCACCGACAATACGCGGGTAAGCCTGCATATAAACAACCTGGCCGACAAGGAAATCATCACTTATAAGCGTAGTCGTTACCGCGGAGATTACTCCATTGGAAACCTGTACTACTACTACGGTGCAGAACGCAATATAGCCATACGTTTTGACTTCCAGTTCTAACAGGCGATTTTTGTAGCATAATGACGGCGGACCTCGTGTCCGCCGTTTTTTATTCCACATCCGGTTGCTAGATATAACATGACTGAGACCCGTAAGGCGCTTTACCAGGAATCCACCCGACTGGTCCAGGACGGAAAGGCCGACATAGCCGAAGCAAATCTTAAGGCCTGGCTCAAATCCCATCCTGACGACGAAGTCGGCGGCAGCATCCTGGGCTCGGCACTGATGAGACAGGGAAAGCAAGGTGAAGCACTGGCTGTGTTTGAACGCACTACCATGATGCATCCCGGTTCCTATGCCGCACAGGGTGACTTGGGCTTTGCATTGATGAAGGCTGAAAAAAAGCCCGAGGCCATCAAAGCCTTTAGTGCCGCCGTCAAGCTCAACCGACAATTTTACCAGGGCTGGTGCTACCTGAGCCGACTGCTGTTCGAGGCCGGAAACATTGACAAGGCCCGGGAGACTCTGGAGGCTTCTCGGCAATGCGACCCGTTTGACAAGGATTTTAAACGCATTCAGTCAGCCATGAGTTCGTCCCGGTTCGCCGAGGCCGAGAGCATTGCTCGCGGCATACTGGCCAGGCAGCAGGGCCATCCCAGGGCTGCATACGCCTTGGCCCACCTTGCATCACGGGTTGGCGCCCACGAAGAGGCCGCCAAAATTCTTGAATACTCGCTGGCCAATTTTCCCTGTGATAAACACGTCCGGGCCGCGCTGATTAACAGCTATGAAGAACTTGGTCTCTACGGGCAGGCAGTTCAGGAAGCGAAACTCGCCACCGAAATCGACCCGGATTCTTTCGTACCATGGCAAATCCTCGGGCGTGTACACGGCCATTGCGGGGATTACACCAATAGCCTGACCGCCTATGATCGCGCCCTGTGCTGTAAAGACCTTGCCCTCTCGGACCGCAGCAACCTCGCCTTGATCCGCGGTCACGCACTGAAAATTCTTGGTCGGCAGGAAGAAAGCATTCAGTCCTACCGTGAAAGCCTCGATCATCAGGCGGGAGCAGGTGCAGGCTGGTGGGGACTTGCGGACATGAAAACATACCGGTTTTCCGCGCAGGACCTCGCGGCAATGGAAAACTATGCCCGAGACAAAACCGCCAGCGAAGCCCAACGAACCCAGGCTGCATTTGCCCTGGCCAAGGCCCACGAAGATGCAGGGCAATACGAGAAGGCGTTCAGCTGGTATGAAAAGGCGAATGCACTGCGCCCTGACATTCAGTTCGATGCCGATAAGTACAGCCAGGCCATAGATCAGCTTATCGAGACATTTACGCCCGACTTTCTTGAGCACCAGACCACGTCACCAGTAGATGGCCCCACGCCAATTTTCATCGTGGGACTGCCCCGCTCCGGTTCCACGCTAATCGAGCAAATCCTGGCCAGCCACTCGCAAATCGAAGGCACGATGGAATTGGTCAATCTACCCAACATTCTGCGTCGCATCACCATAGACGGGGGCAAGCAAAAGCAGAATTACCCTGCATCCATGGCGGGGTTTAGCTCGGAACAGCTGGCTGCATACGGGCAGGCATACATCGATGAAACCGCAATCTATCGCAGCGGCAAACCCTACTTTATCGACAAGATGCCACCGAATTTTGACAAGGTGGGCTTAATTCATATGATCCTGCCAAGGGCGATCATCATTGATGCCCGCCGACACCCCATGGACTGCGGATTTAGCTGCTTCAAACAGCATTTTGCCGGAGGGCACCACTTCAGCTACAGCCTCGCCAATATCGGGGCCTACTACAATGGCTACTTGCGAATAATGGATCACTGGGATCGTGTGTTACCCGGCAAAGTAGCCAGCATCCAGTATGAATCAATGGTCAGTCACACCGAAGTCACTGTGCGAGGCATCCTGGAGCACTGCAGAATTCCATTTGAAGATGCTTGCCTCAGGTTTTTCGAGAACAAGCGCCCGGTTCGCACCGCCAGCAGTGAGCAGGTCCGCCAGCCCATCTACAATAGGGGTGTCGCTCACTGGAAACGCTTCGAAAGACAACTGGAACCACTGTCCAGGGCCCTGGGAACCGGCACCCTTTCGCGCTTTCAGGACCTGGTTGACAAGCCCTGACAAGC
>JBFFTZ010000078.1:0-9443 GCA_041571575.1 Gammaproteobacteria bacterium
GACCGAGGGCCAGTTACAGGAACGTCGGGAATACCCCTGCATCCGCTGCTCAGCCTGCCTGGATGCCTGCCCCGTCTATCTGAATCCAAGCGCCCTGGGCGCCCTTGCGCGCTCTGCGAAATATGACGACATGCTGAACTATCACATCATGGATTGCATGGAATGCGGATCATGCTCTTACGTTTGCCCCTCCAATATTCCATTGGTACAACGCTTCCGGGTGGCCAAGGGCTTGCTGCGTGAAAAACAGGCAAGGGAGAAAGTAACGTGAGTAATTCTGAACCCCGCCTGGTTATCGCAACCCCACCCTTCGCCAAGCGTCCGGTAAACACGCCGGGGGTCATGCGCCACGTAATTTACGCGCTGGTACCCGCAGTGATTGCGGCGGTGGTCAACTTCGGCATCAGCGCATTGCTGCTGATTCTTGTTTGCGCCCTGACCTGCATGCTGGCCGAGTGGCTGACCACCGGACGCGGGCCCTTGTCACAAAGTCCGGCGGGTGATGGCAGCGCGGCCTTGACAGGAATTCTCCTGGCCATGACCCTGCCACCTGGGCTGCCTCTTTGGATGGCGGCACTGGGTTCACTGGTGGCCATATTCTTTGGCAAGTTGCTGTTTGGTGGCCTGGGACAAAATATTTTCAACCCCTCCTTGACCGGTCGGGCTTTCCTGCAGGCAACATTCCCGGTAGCCATAACAACCTGGGTGCCCAACATGGGCATAGCGGATTTTATGACCCTGCGCGGAGATACGTTCGCCTTGCCGTTTCTCCGCCCGGTGTATGACGGACTGACAACCGCCACTCCCCTGGCCCGCATGAAGTTCGAGGGACTGCCGACGGAATGGACAGACATGCTGTTTGGCACAGTGGCCGGTTCGCTGGGTGAAACCTCGGCAGTGCTCCTGTTGCTTGGTGGCGTGTACCTGGCCTGGCGCGGATTCCTGAATTGGCGTGTACCGACGGGCATCTTCCTGACCGTGGCCATATTCGCCAGCGCCCTGCAATTCTCGAATCCCGAGGTTTACCCGGATGCGATCCATCACCTGTTGGCGGGTGGCCTGGTACTCGGCGCGGTGTTCATGGCAACTGATCCGGTAAGTTCACCGCTCACGCCAATTGGCAGTTGGATATTTGCGGCAGGCATCGGCGTGCTGGTAGTCCTGATTCGCCAGTTTGGTGGTCTGCCCGAAGGCGTGATGTACGCGATCTTGCTGATGAATGCGGCCACGCCGTTGATAGACAACCTGACACAGCCGGGCATCTACGGTGCCGTCAAGCCGTCCAGGGAGGAGAAGTAAATCATGACTGAAATACAGTCCACCGCTTCCCCTGCCCAGCCCGAAGCCCCGCCGGAAGTTAGCAGCACCCGGATGATCATGACCATGGCAGGCATCGGAATTATCTCCGGTATCCTGCTGGTGTTCACCTACATCGGCACCTTTCCCACCATCGAGAAGAACAAGGCCGAAGCCCTGGAACGGGCGATCTTTGAGGTGGTCCCCGGCGCGAGCAGCAAGCTGACCTTTACACCCGAGGACGGCCGACTGAGGCTGGTGGCTCCCTCCGAAAAACCCGCCGAGCTTTACTACGCAGCCTACGACAGCGAGGGCCAACTTGCAGGCGTCGCCGTGGAAGCCTCAGGCCAGGGTTTCGCCGACATAATAAAGGTCCTGTACGGATACGACCCGGTCTGCCAGTGCATCGTCGGTTTCAAGGTGCTGGCCACCAAGGAAACCCCCGGACTGGGTGATAAAATTGAGACAGATCCGGCCTTTGTGGCCAATTTCGAAGCCCTGGACGTGAGCCTGTCGGCTGATGGCAGCACCCTTGCCAACCCGGTGGTGTTCGCCAAGCCAGGGCAAAAAACCAACCCCTGGGAGGTCGAGGGCATCACCGGCGCCACCATCACAAGTAAGGCAATCCAAAACCTTATTAACGTAAGTGCCATGCACGCCATGGCGATCTTGCAGAACAATATTCAGGTACTACGCGATGGCAACACCAGCAGCCAGCATACAAACCAAGATTAAATCGGAAAGCGCCGAGAACTTCATCAAGGGACTCTGGCGCGAGAACCCGGTATTCGTGGCACTGCTTGGGATGTGCCCGGTCCTGGCAGTAACCAATTCGGCGATCAATGCCCTGGCTATCGGCGCAGCCTCTACTTTCGTTATGGTGCTGTCCAGCACGATTGTTTCCCTGGCCCAGAAATTGATCCCAAAGCAGGTCCGAATCGCCTCCTACATCCTAATCATCGCCACCTTCGTGACGGTCACCGAATACGTGCTGCAGGCCCTGAGTTACGAAGTCCACAAGGCATTGGGCGCATTTATCGCCCTGATCGTCGTGAACTGCATGATCCTGGGCCGTGCCGAGGCCTTTGCCTCACGCAATAACCTGCGCCAGTCAGTGATGGATGCATTTGGTATGGGTGTGGGCTTCACGATTGCCTGCCTGTCACTGGGTACCGTCCGTGAAATACTGGGTAACGGCACCCTGTTCGGTTTCCAGGTGTTCGGGCCCGGGTTCGAACCGTGGATCGTCATGATCCTGCCCCCAGGCGCTTTCTTCGTGCTAGGAATGTGGTTGTTACTGTTCAACTGGGTCAAGCATCGCAAGGAGGCCGCAGAATGACTACCGCCTCGTCAATGTCGATCTTTCTCAACGCGGCACTGATCAACAACTTCGTGCTGGCAATGTTCCTTGGAATCTGCCCATTTCTCGGCGTTTCAGCCAAGGTTGATACTGCCCTTCGCATGGGTGGCGCAGTCAGCTTCGTGATGCTGGTCAGTTCCATTTGTGCCTACGGCATCAACAAGGCCCTGATTATTATCGGCGCGCCCTACCTGCAACTGATCGCCTACATCGTGGTGATTGCCTCGTCCGTACAACTGGTCGAGATGATCATCAAGAAATTCAGCCCGGCCCTGTTCCGGGCGCTGGGTATTTTCCTGCCCCTGATTACCACCAATTGCGCCATCCTGGGCGTGGCGCTGTTCCAGACCGCCAAGCAATATGACTTCGTGCAATCGCTATCATATGCTGCCGGCGCCGGCGTCGGCTTCACCATCGCCCTGGTCCTGATGGCGGGCATGCGCGAGCGCCTGGAACTGTCCAGCGTTTCATCGGTGGTCCAGGGCGCTGCCGTCACCCTAATCCTGGCTGGTATACTGTCCATGGCCTTCATGGGCTTTGCAGGAATGGCAAGTTGAGCATATTGATACAACTTGGTGTAACCATAGGCAGCATCCTGCTGATGCTGGCGGTGTGGCTTGCTGTCCAGGCCCTGGTGCGGCGGGATTTGCCCAAGTCCCAGGCCGAGCAGGACGTGCTGGCCTGCCGTGGTTGCGCAAGCCATTCATGTGGCGGATGCAGCCTCAAGCCTGAATAGTCCAGTAGATGCCGTCATGGGCGCCAACCCCGGACCGGAACCGTGAGATCTCCTGATTCCCGGTACTTGGGGTCAATCTTGGGTACAATCAATCGACTAAAAATATCGCAACCCGCCGCGCGTGACCAAGGGGAAGGTGCCCATGGAAAGTTATCAGTCTGATGTGATCGTTGTCGGTGGCGGCCTGGCTGGAATTACCGCCGCTTACGAACTCCTTGGCCGCGGACGTCGGGTGCTCTTGCTGGACCGTGACATCGAGGAAAACTTCGGTGGCCTGGCCAAGGAAAGCTTCGGTGGCATGTGGTTTGCCGGTACCGACATGCAGCGCAAGAACAAGATTCAGGACTCCCCGGAACTTGGATACGCCGACTGGCTCGCATTCGGCGAACTGGCGCCCTCCGACCATTGGCCCAGGGCATGGGCAGAGGCTTATGTCTATCGTGGCGTGAGCGAGGTTTACGATTGGCTCAAGGCGCGTGGCGTGCAGTTCATGCCCGCCCCCTTGTGGGTGGAACGCGGCCTGCACGTACCGGGAAACTCGGTGCCCCGCTGGCACGTGGTCTGGGGTACCGGCCATGAACTGTCCACGGTCATGGTGAACGCACTGCTGGCTCACCCCAATGTGGATCTTCTGACGCACAAGTTTTCTCACAGGGTCGAAAGTCTTCTCACCAGCAATGGAGCTGTCACCGGTGTGACCGGGCAACTGGAAACCAATGGCACGGCCTTCCAGGCGCAAGGTGAAGCAGTAATCATTGCCTCGGGTGGCATCAACGGGGATATCGACCGGGTACGCAGGCACTGGCACGAGGATTGGGGCCGCCCGCCTGAACGCCTGCTCAACGGTTCACACAAGTTTGCCGACGGCACATTGCACGATGCCGCTGCTGCCCAGGGCGCAAACATTACCCACCTGGACTGGCAGTGGAACTACGCCGCGGGCATACCTCACTGGAAGCCCCGAAAGCCCCACCATGGGCTTTCCCTGGTGCCTCCAAAATCCGCCCTGTGGCTGAACTGGCGGGGTGAACGTATCGGACCCATGCCGCTGGTCACCGGTTTCGACACCCATGACCTGGTGGCCCAGATCTGCAAGCAGGATCGGGCTTACTCATGGCAATTGTTGAACAAGAAAATCGCCCTGAAAGAACTGGCCATTTCCGGCGGCGAGTTCAACCCCTCATGGCGAGAGAAGAATCGCCTGCATGTGTTGCGAGATATCGCATTTGGAAATCGTTGGCTCTACGAACAACTTGAGACCAACAGTCCGGATTTCGTGGTGGCTGACAGCCTGCCGGAGTTAGTGGATGGCATGAATGCCCTGCAGGGTGACGTAGCGGTAAGCCTGGATGCAATCAGTTCAGCCGTGGCCCGCTATGACGCTACCCTGGACCGGCACCCGAAACTGCATAACGACGAGCAGATTCGGCGCATCGAATTTACACGAAGATATATTCCCGATCGTCTGAGAACCTGCAAGGCGCAGAAGATTCTTGATCCCAGGGCCGGGCCGTTGATTGCAATCCGAGAACACATCATCAGTCGCAAGAGCATGGGAGGTATCCAGACCAACCTGGACAGCCAGGTGCTCAGTCCAGCCGGCGAATGCATACCCGGATTGTATGCGGTGGGTGAAACCGCGGGCTTCGGGGGCGGCGGCATGAATGGTAAGCGCGGGCTGGAGGGAACCTTCCTCGGTGGCTGCGTGTTCAGTGGAAGAATTGCCGGACAAAAGGCGTAAAAACTTATGAAGTTCCAAAACGCGGTGAATATCGAGGACCTGCGAAAGATCGCTCGCAAGCGTCTGCCCAAGTTTGTATTTTCCTATGTGGACGGCGGATCCGAAGACGAGAGAACTCTCTCGGGAAATATTGATGCCCTGGCGCGCTGGCGCTTCAAGCCCCGCACGCTGATAGACGTATCCGGCCGGGATACAGCCGCTACTGTCATGGGCGCGCCCGCCCGGATGCCGGTGATCGTCGGCCCTACCGGCCTGAACGGTCTGTCATGGCGAAATGGCGACCTGGAAATGGCCCAGGCCTCAGCCTTGATGGGCGTGCCCTTCGCCGCCTCCACGGTGTGCATGAGCCTGCTTGAGGACGTGCGTGAGCAGGCCGGTGGCGAACTGATGTTCCAGGCCTATGTGTTCAATGAAAGGCGCATCACGGACGCATTGATCCAGCGGGCCCAGGACGCCGGTTTCGGCACGCTGATCATCACCAGTGATTTCCCGGTGGCCGGCAAGCGCGAGCGGGACTTCCGTAGCGGCATGCTGCCAAAGCAGCAATTCCCGCTGTCTACCAAGCTCAACATTCTCATGCATCCACGCGGGGTGGCCAGCGTGGCGACCAACAAGCCGCGATTTGTGAACGTGGAAAGAGAGCTGGGCCCTGGACATGACGTGAACAACTTCGTCGGCCATGGCATGTTCGACCCGTCCTTGTGCTGGGATGACTTGAAGCGCTTCAGGGATCGCTGGCCAGGCAAACTGCTGCTGAAAGGGGTGTTACGTGCCGACGACGCCCAGCGGGCCGTGAGCATAGGCGTGGACGGCGTGGTGCTGTCCAACCATGGCGGCAGGCAACTGGATAGCGCGATTAGCGGCCTGGACGCACTGCCTGAGGTGGCCGCTGCGATTGCTGGCAAGGCCTCGATTATCGTGGATGGCGGCGTACGGCGAGGTTCCGATATTGCCAAGGCCATCGCCCTGGGCGCCCAGGCGGTGATCCTGGGCCGGGCTCCGGTGTACGGACTGGCTGCGGGTGGTCGCGAAGGCGCGCTCAAGGCCCTGGAAATTCTCCAGGAAGAACTGGACACCACCCTCGCCCTCACCGGCTGCAGATCCATTGGCGATCTTTCACCCGACCTGCTGGTCAAGGTTGATTGAGGGACGCCCGCGGCGCAGATAGCAGACACGGCAAGCCGCCGGTACCATTCTTCCGGGGTATTTTCTTCCAGGGATGCGGGACAACCAGCGTGTCTCACCGCTGCAGGGATCATGAAGGAGGAGAAATTGGAGCGGGTGAACGGGTTCGAACCGTCGACCTATACCTTGGCAAGGTATCGCTCTACCAGCTGAGCTACACCCGCTTACCTATTCCTGCCTCATACTTCGTGCAACTTCGTCTATGCCGAACTTGCTAACTCGCTGGTTTTACTGAGCTATGCAACCTTTATCTGGCTACGCCCGCCAACTGAGTTATTCCCGTTGAGAGGGGGCGTATTTTAAGGCAGCAAGCTCAACTGTCAAGCACCAATTTGAGCTTTCACCGGCTCAGGTCGGGCCAGGCCGCGATCAGGTACTCCCACATTGACCACAGCGTGAGCACTGCCGCGATTACAAGTAGAGCCAGTCCAATGTCGTAAACCGGCAAGCCGATGAATGGCTGCTCGTGCAACATGAAGGCCAGGCCCACCATTTGCCCGATGGTCTTGTACTTGGCAACGTTTTGTACCGCGACCCTGTGGCGAGCGCCGATCTCGGCCATCCACTCGCGCAAGGCCGAAATCGTGATCTCGCGGCCCACGATTACGCAGGAAATTATCAGTATCAACAGGCCTGGGTCAGTCTGCACAATCAGTAAAAGCGCCACGCAAACAATGACCTTGTCCGCAACCGGGTCCAGAAACGCGCCAAACGCCGAGGTCTGCTCCAGTTTCCGCGCCAGGTAACCATCAAGGGTATCGGTGATGGCTGCGATGCCAAATAACCACCCTGCCAGCGGGTGTGCCCAGTCATAAGGCAGGTTATAGGCAAGAATCACCATCGGAATCAGCCCAATACGAAACCAGGTCAGCGTGTTTGGGATATTGAAGTGCATTAGTGTCAGTTTTTCTCGCGGAGTGTGGCGTGTATACGTTCGGCCAGTGCCTGGCTAATACCCTTTACTCTCGCCAGGTCTTCCACCCCGGCTTGCTGAACACCTTGAAGTCCACCGAACTGCTTGAGCAATTCTCGTCTTCGTTTCGGACCCAGCCCTGCTATAGCTTCCAGCGGAGAGGTCCTGCGTGCCTTGCCCCTGCTTGCCCTGTGGCCGGCAATAGCAAAACGGTGTGCCTCATCGCGTATTTGCTGCACTAAATGCAAAGCTGGAGAGTTGGCAGGCAGTATAGAGGGACGCTCGTGCCCACTCAAGAACAGTTGCTCTTTACCAGGCTTCCGGCTGGGTCCCTTGGCGACTCCCAGGAGGGTAATTCCCTCCAGTTGCAGATCTTCCAGCACTGACTCTGCCTGGGTCAACTGGCCCTTGCCTCCGTCTACGATAAGTAGATCGGGAACCGGCGCCTCACCCTTCTGAACCCGGGTATATCGCCGGTCCAGGGCCTGCCGCATGGCCGCATAGTCGTCACCAGCCTGTACCCCGGTAATATTGAACCGCCGGTAATCGCTCTTCAAAGGTCCCTCGGGGCCGAATACCACACAGGAGGCCACTGTTGCATCCCCCTGGGTGTGACTGATGTCAAAGCACTCCATGCGGGCAGGCGGCTCATCCATTCCCAGCGCCTGGGCAAGCGCCTGGTACTGGCGACGTATGCTCGCGCTGCTGGCCATGCGCATATCCAGTGCATGCGCAGAATTGGTCTTCGCCAGGTCCAGCCAACGGGCCCTTTCACCCCTGACCCTGTGCTTGATCACGACCCGGCGCCCCGCCCTTTCGGACAGTCCGGTCACCAGCAATTCACTGTCTTCGATTTCTACCGCCGTAATCACCTCGGGGGGTATCTCGTGACGCAGGTAGTACTGGCTCAGAAAAGCTTCCAGCACCTCGCTGCTGGCGCTGCCTGCGGCCCCCTGGGGAAAGTAATTTCGGCTGCCAAGCTGGCGTCCGTCCCGCACGAACAGGACAGTCACACAGGTCTGGTCAGACTCGGTGGCAATGGCGATTACATCGGCCGATCCCCGCCCGCCACTCACATGCTGGCTTGCCTGGATGCTACTGAGCTCAGCAATCTGGTCCCGGTATCGGACCGCTTTTTCGAATTCCAGGGACTCGGATGCCTTTTCCATCCGGGCTGCCAAGCGGTCTGTCACCTCCTGGTTGCGACCATCCAGGAACAAGGCGGCATCTTCCACGTCCCGGGCGTAGTCCTCTTTGGAGATCAATCCCACACAGGGACCCGAGCAGCGTTGTATCTGGTACTGCAGGCAGGGTCGGGAACGATTGTTAAAATAGCTGTCCTTGCAGCCCCGCAGGTGAAACAACTTTTGCAGGGTGCTGATGGTCCCTCGCACCGCATGGGTGCTCGGATAGGGCCCGAAAATGCGCCCTGGAATCCGGGTTGAGCCTCGGTGGAAACTGATCCGGGGGAATTCCTGGTCGGTGGAAAGATGGATATGAGGAAAACTCTTGTCATCCCGGAGCAGGATGTTGAATCGGGGTTTGTGCTGCTTGATCAGGTTGTATTCGAGCAGCAGTGCCTCGGTCTCCGTGTCGGTGACCGTCACTTCCATGGACCGGGTGAGGTTCAGCATGGCCATGGTCTTGGCAGACTGGCCGCTGCCACGGAAATAGCTGCTTACCCGGTTCTTCAGGTTGCGCGCCTTGCCCACGTACAATACGTCGCCGGCCTCATCCAGCATGCGATAGACACCCGGACGCCCGCTCAGACTTCGTGCGTAGGCCTTACCGTCAAAAGTGTCCTCAGCCAAGGGCAATCCCCTGTCGCAATGGGCTTATTCAGCGCAATCCAGCAAATCCCGGGCCCTTTGGAAGACCTGTCTGAACATGTCTCCGGTCAGGCGCTTTGTCTGAGTGTTGTACCGGCTGCAATGGTAGGAGTCCAGCAATCGCCGAGCACCCGGCAGGTCGTGCTCTGCGGCATGACCAAATTTGTAATCTGAAAGCTTGAGGCCGCAGGCACGTAGAACCGCCTGGTGGGCGATCGAGCCCAGGGCCAGGATGACCCCGCCGGCATCCACGGTCTGCAACTCACTAGCCAGGAAATCGTTGCACAGCCGAACTTCCGGTCCAGTGGGCTTGTTCTGGGGTGGCAGGCACTTGACGGCATTGGTGATGCGACAGTTCAACAATTCAAGGCCGTCATCAGCAC
>JBFFTZ010000079.1:0-9308 GCA_041571575.1 Gammaproteobacteria bacterium
GGTCCGGCCGGGCGTAGTGACCGGCAACATCCAGAGAGCGCTTGGCATGAGCGCTTCTCGAGGGGTCCAGGTCGCAGATAAGAATGCCCTCTTCCCGGAAATGGGGTCCGGCCACGATTTCACCACCCGGCGCCACTACCACAGAGCCGGCGGGATTTACCCACTCATCCTCATCCGGGAACAGCTTCGTCTTTCCGGGGAAATCTGCGGGGAAATCACTGCCCCTTAGCAAGGTGCCCGCCGACAGCACCCAGCAGCGTCCTTCCCGGGCAATATGCTGCATGGAGCCTACCCAACCGTCACCCTGGTCGTAGGTGGGCGCGACATACACTTCCACGCCCTGTGCATACAGCCCATAGCGAGCCAGGGGCATGAAGTTCTCCCAGCAGATCAATCCGCCCAGGCGGCCACAAGGGGTATCCACCACTTTCAAGCCCCGCGCATCGCCCATGCCATGGACCGTGCGTTCCGGGTTGGTAGGCATGAGCTTCCGGTGATGGTTAAGGATGCTGCCATCAGGGCCAATTATGACGAAGGCGTTATACAGGGTGCCGCGGCTGAAACGCCCTTCCCGCTCGTTCATGCCCATGACAATGGTCATGGCGTGCTCGGCCGCCGCGGCCCTGAGCGGATCCAGGTCATCGCCCTGCAAATCCACCGAGTTATCAAACAACCTGGCGTGGAGTTCTTCGCACAACCCGAAATCGCCACCGGGACGCAGGCGCCAGGCCCAGGCAGGATAAGCCGGAATAAATGTTTCCGGAAACACCAGTAGGTTCACGCCCTTGCCGGCCGCTTCGTAAATGATGCCTACAGCCTTCTGAATAGTTTTTGCTTTGTCCAAAACCACCGGGGCGGCGACTGCGATGCCTGCTGTAATCATCTCCAATCTCCTACCAGACTTTGAGCAAACTATAACCTATAGGGAACTTCCTGCATCAGACGCCGGGGCCCGGGACGCTGGAAATCAGGCAAATAAATCTATCTCAGGCTCGTTGTCAGCCATGCGAATCTTGCCGGAATGTTGCATTCCAAGTTTTTGCAGCAGCTTGACCGACGAGGTATTTCCCGGCGACACCACGGCGACGATACGTTTAAAGCCCAATTGTTCACGCCCGTACCGCATAACCGCAGCTGCCGATTCAATCGCATAGCCCTGCCCCCAGAACTCCGGCAGGAACCCGTAACCAATATCCACGTCATCCAGTATTTCCCGGGAAATCAGACCACACATGCCGATGCAATCACCGGATTCCTTCAGGCCTACCCGAAACAGTCCAAAACCATTAGCCGCGTAACTGGCCATGGGTCCGTCACGCAGGTATGCACGAGCTCCTTCCAGGTCCCGTACACCCTTGTCACCAATATTTTCAATGACCGAAGGTTCGTTGAGAAGACGTAAAATAAACCCACAGTCTTCGAAGCTGAAATGCTCCAGCAACAAGCGGTCAGTTCGCAGTGTGAATGGAGAGTTCAATTACGGTGATTCCTGCTTTTCGGTTTAGCCTCAGGCGATGTAATCACCGCTGGGGGAATAACGTTGCTTCACGGCACTGCTTCTGAACACCAGTGCTGACAGCGCCGTGAACAGGGCCACTGAGCCAAGAATAATGGCCAGTCGAGTCCATGGCTGGTCCAGGGCAATCCGCACGGAAGCGAAGCGATACAAAGATAAAAGCCACTCCAGGGAACCCAGGACTAGCGCTCCCTGCATCACCCACGGCACCCAGCGCTGCCTGAAAAACAGGAGTACCGGCAACACCAGGCATAAGCCTGCCACCGGCACAATACCTGCACGGTAAAAATGTGCAGCGAGCAAGAACAAACTGAGAATGACAGGCAACAGGCGAAGGAAATTCATGCTTATAATTATCCTTAATTTGTTATCGGGCGGATGCGCTGAGCCGGCGACCCCGCAAAGAACCCAGAAGATGGACCAAGACTACTGGAAGCACTGGCACTGTGCCATTGCCCCCGGTCAAAAACCTGTATTCGGTGGCTCCAACAAGGTAACCCTGGCGTCAGATCTGTTCATCATCCAACTTCATTAACAACTCTTCGCCATCCAGAGGGCTCAGCCCGTCGGGCGTGGTCACGCTGCCCTGCATGATGAATCCGCATTTTTCCAGGACCCGGCGCGAGGCGTGATTATGTGCCGCCAGGTAAGCGTACAAAGGCCGTTCCGGCACCTGTTTAACGAACTGTTTCAACGCATCAGTGGCAATACCCTTTCCCCAGTAGTCGCTGCCGAGCCAATACCCCACGGTTCGCTTCTCATCCACATCAAAGCAAACAATGTTTCCCGCGACCTGGCCGTCCCACATTATAGTGGTTTTCATGACCTGTGGATCTACTAGGATTTTCCCCCAGTGCTCCATGAAGGCCTCGAGACTACGAGGATGAAATCCCGCCATTTTTATCGCGACAGGATCTCTCTGGAACTCAAAAAAAAGTTCCAGGTCCTCTCGGAGCGGAGCACGTAATTCAAGACGGCTATTCATGAATCCAGCAGGCTCCTTATATTAGCCCGGCCGATGGTGGCGCCGGTCTATTGGTAAATTTGACCTTCGTGCTTGATCCAGCCACCCACGTGGCGGCCGGCCGGATCGTGATGGGTCCAGTGAAGAACCCCACCCTTGGGATTCCATTGGTACTCACCGTAAATTGTGACTATATCCCCGGTGACCAGGTCGGTCACCCTGGGAGCAAGGTCAATATTGTGAGCAACCAGGACCGTCTGGCCCGACCCGGCGCGAATGAGAAAACGCTGGTGGCGACTGCCGTCATTGTCATCTGCCAGGATCTTCACCACGGTCCCAACCGCCTCCAACTGGACATCGCTGCGCCGGCCTTCCATGGCAGAGAACAGCGCCTGGTTGGCCGGAGCGTGGCCAAGCTGACCCTGGGAACCGGTGACCGGTGCATTCGACGTCTGGGGAAGCTGTTCGTATGCCAGGTAGGCAATCAGCAATGCAACAATCAGGGGAAGAACTTTCTTCACCGGGCACCCGTTGGAAGTAAAGTCACCGCTTCTGCTAGACCTTCTTCAAAAAACATGTCTTTAGCACGATTGTGGACTTTCCCTGGCGGCATTCCACCTGCTCATCATTAGAGCTCAGGCGGACGTTCTTGTACACCGAACCGCGTTTCAGGGTGGTGGATGTCCCTTTCACTTTCAGGTCCTTGATTACCTGGACGGAATCTCCATCATTCAATTCGGTGCCATTACTGTCTCGAACAGCCATGTTTTTCACTCAACCAGTTGAAGGGAGTAACAGGCCGGCAAGACCGGGCCCGAACGGATAAGGCCCATTATCCGTGTATAGGATGGAATATCCAACGCATGGACCCGGGGTGCTCAGGAGACGAGGCCCAGTATGCCCAGCAACCAGGGCAACAACAGCGCCGTTGCCACCGCGCTCAGCGCCATGGCAAGACCCGAGAAGGCGCCCATCTGATGACTCACCTGGAATGCCCTGGCCGTGCCAATCCCGTGAGCAGCGACACCCATGGCAAGACCGCGCACATCGTCTCGCTCAATCCCCATGACATCGAAAATTCGGGTGCCAAACACAGCCCCGAGAATACCGGTGACCACCACCATCACAGCAGTCAGGGAAGGCAGCCCTCCAATTGTCTCGGAGATACCCATAGCCACCGGTGTGGTCACAGATTTCGGCGCCAGGGACAAGAGCGTTTCCGGCGTCCCCCCGAGTAACCACGCTATTCCCACGGCGCTCGTAGTCGCCATGAAAACACCAATCAGGATGGACGCCAGGATAACCGGCCAAAGGGCGCGCAATTTAGAGAACTGCTGGTACAGGGGAACCGCCAGTGCCACGGTGGCCGGCCCGAGAAGGAAATGAACAAACTGCGCACCTTCAAAATACGTGCTGTACGGGGTATCTGTTACAAACAGCAGCGCCATCAGAATCAACATGGCCAGCGCAACAGGATTCAATAGCGGATTACGGTTGGCCGCCTCATACAGGCGATAGGAAACGATGTAAGCCAGCAAGGTAATAATCAACCCCAGCAAGGGCGATGCCGACAAATACACCCAGAGCGTGGAAAGGCCCGTCTCAGTCATTCGCCGATTCTCCCCTGGCACGCAAGCGCAGCAGTGATCGCATCACCAAGGCCGTGATTACCAGGGTGAGCAATGTGCTCACCACCAGTGCAACACTAATCGGCAACCACTCGCTGCCAATGCGCTGGAAGTGCAGCATGGCTCCAACGCCTGCCGGGACAAACAACAAGGAGAGGTGGCTCAACAGGGATGTGGAGGCGCCATCCAGCGACTCTGCACTTTTGCCCCTGACCAATAGCGTCAGTAGCAACAGCACCATTCCCACCACGGGACCGGGAACCGGGATTCCCGATAGCAAAACCAGGACCTCTCCGATCAGTTGGTAACAGAGCAGCACCGTGATCCCGATCAGAAAACTCATTTAAGCCTCGCTTGATTCTCAACTAACAAACCCGGAACCCGGCGCTCTATACCACTGCGCCGTACAGGCCGCCGACCACTGCGGTCAAGGCCAACCAATATGCTGTGTGCAATGCCGCTGTCTGTGCAACATGCCCCTTCCTCCATCCTTGGTCGTGGAACAGTTCATTGGAGTTCACGGCTGGAATTGTACTCCTCAACCAGCAGCATTACGCAGTCGCGAAATAAGTCGGTCTCCGGGAGGCGCGGGACACCCCGGTTAGAAGAATGTCAGCGATTAATGGCGCCCGGTTAGCTCGCTTGAGGCGCGGGACCGTAGTCGTTGTCTCCGCCACTGGGCTGGACGAAGAATATGAGCAACACGATCCAGCCAATCACCGGAACGAGCCAAAGCAACTGCCACAATCCGGGCCGATCGATATCGTGCAGCCGCCGGGTGCCAATGGCCAGGGTCGGAGACAGCAGGGCCAAGTCGAAGATAAAAGCCAACCATCCACTGATCAGGCCCAGGACCGCGCCGATGATCACGTAAATCAGCACATACATCCAGAATTGCGTGCGGGTGGCCCGGCCTTTGAACTCTGTGTATTTAGAGAGGGCATCAGTAAAGTAATTGAAATATTCCATAGAGGTCCCCTTGGTCTTTCTTCTGTTCTGTTTACTCTTGATAAGTCATACGAACTCTCGTAATTAAACAGAATAAGCCTCATAGTATCAATGACTTGGAATCACTCTAATTGACGCGCCACAGCACAAATCGAAAGCGTCAGGTTCGAGGTCGGGCCAGTAGACACAATGCCAACCACGGGATGAAGCGCCGGAGTGGCAGGGGAAACAGGATCAACAAGTTGTTGCCGGCACGCGCCCGGCGGAACACCATGGAGCGAGGCACACAGGCCCCGGCCGCCTCAAGACTGGTTGCCCCCGTCCACGCCATCAAAAAACTCAACCCGTCCGGTTTCCACGGAATACTCGGCGCCCACAATCAGCAGGCCTTCATCACTAATCAGTTGCTCAAGAACGGTGGAGCCGTGTCTCAATTTGTTGGCCGATGCCCGGACGTTGTCCCTCTCCGCCCGCATGGATAACGCAGCCATGTCGTGACGAAGGTCGGTCTTCAACAAGCCTTCTACAGAAGGGCGAATCCGATCAACTATCGCCCGTAAATTTCGCGACTGGTTCGCCACGGGCTGCTGCAATTCTTCAATGGTGGCCTGGATGGCGCCGCACTGGGTATGCCCAAGAACCACCACCAACCGGGTTCCAAACCTGGAGGCGGCAAATTCGATACTGCCCACCTGGGACGGGGCAACGATATTGCCGGCCACCCGGATCACAAACAGGTCCCCAAGGCCCTGGTCGAATACGATTTCTGCCGGGACCCGGGCGTCCGAACAACCCAGCACAATCGCCAGGGGCAGGTGAGGCTTATTCAACTCGGCCGGCCGGGCTGAATGCAGCGGCACCTGGCTACCTCTGATACTGGATACAAAGCGCTTATTGCCTTCCCGCAGTCGCTCAAGCGCTTGTTTGCCCGTAATCATAACTTCGTCTTCCCCTGAAGAGATTATAGTGTACCGATCTCGGCGCGCGCCGGGCGAATAATTCTCCCCCGGCCCCTTTGGCAAAAGCCCCGGATACGCCGCCGTCAATCCGCAGTAATCCCTCCCGACTCCACGAGCCGTGGCGCTCTGTTTCCCTAAATGATCAGTCCTGTTCTTCTACTCGTCTGAATTTACCGGGATCGGTAAACAGGTCTTTTGCATCCTTGTTTTTCAGGAATGCCTCTCGAATCGCAGCACTTCCACTGAGCTCATCATCGACCAGCTTTTCGTTCAGAATTTTTATTTCGAGTTCGCCGCTACTGAGTGAGTAGGATGCCACGATATAAACATCCTCTTCGCCTTCTTCAATCGGACCGCTTCCCGATCCCAGGAATTCCACTTGAACGCCGTCCACTCCCCCCAGGTTAAAGGGATATGCCCGATAGTACACTCCATCTTTTTTAACCGGGTAGTGGACCAGGTATTCGGTTGCAGAGAATTTCAGGATGACCATCCTGTCCATCCCCTCAAGCGAATCTCCATCATCCGAGATCTCTTCCCACACACCAAGCAAGGCGGGGTCAATAGGGAGGCTGTGCTCCTCGGTAAGAGGCGAATCGTATTGGCAGCCTGCAGATAACAGCAAGGCGGCGATCAGGACCAACGAACAGGTTCTCATGGCTTGACTCCCTAACAGACGTAGAAAGCCAGTGTCTGCCTGTTTCTGTGACGAATCAATCCCGTGCTCCGGCTATCCAACCTGAGAAAGGGTTGAAGGGGTGCCTATTTTCCGGGAATGGCGATCACTCGTCGCCATCAGGCGCCGGGGGCCTGCAAGGTATGCTCCGCATCGCAAAGGCGACCGTCCTCGCCTGCCCGTCCACATCACCCTGGATGCTTGCCTCAAGATTTCCGTCCTTTTGCAGACGGTAAATAATGCGCTGGGGAAAGTCATGATCCAGGTTTTCAAAAATCACTTCTGAATCGCTTAAACCAACCATCGCGAAGGAGGCTGCCGGCTGGCCGGAAGGCATTGCGGTGTACTCGATACGACCGTCATCGGACTGGCGAATTTGCATGTACTCGTAGGCAACAGTCCGTGAGTTGCGAACCGTGCGACTCATTCCCAGCATGACCCCGCCGGCGGGCGTCATCCATTGCTCCACCGATCCGGTTTCGCCGCCTACGCCAGCCCAGCACCCGGACAACCATGACAAGTCCTCCAGCGCGCCTTCTTCCCGGGCCTGGACCTCCGGGGAACAGGCCGCGAAGGAAGCCATCAGCCCAAGTATGGGCAACAAGCCGGCGTGTCTGGTCAAAACCCTGCCCCCTTATTCAAGCAGTCTTCCCGTGAGGCTATTCAGCACCCGCAACCCCCGGAAAAGTTTTTCCTAGCCCTTCTTAACGATATTGGTAGCCAGGGCAATCATGGAGGAGATATCTCCAAGATTGGCCGGCACGACCAGCGTGTTGGCTTCCTTGGCCAGTTTGCCAAATTGCTCAACATAGTCCTCGGCAACACGCAGCTTCATGGCCGCCTCACCGCCGTCTTCATTCAATGCGGACGCAACCTGGCGCAGCCCCTCGGCGGTGGCCGTGGCAATTGCCAGGATAGCCTGGGCCTCGCCGTCAGCCTCATTGATCTGCTGTTGCTTGACCGCTTCGGATTCTTTAATCACTCGCTGCTTCTGACCCTCAGCCTCGTTGATCTTGGCGTCTCGCTCGCCTTCAGAGGTCAGCACCACCGCACGCTTCTCACGCTCAGCGCGCATCTGTTTTTCCATGGCGCTCAGAACATCCCGGGGCGGGTTAATGTTCTTGATTTCGTAGCGCAGAACCTTCACCCCCCAAGGATCCGATGCCTTGTCCAACTCGGATACCACATTGCTGTTAATCGACCCCCGCTCTTCAAAAGTCCGGTCCAGGTCGATCTTGCCGATCTCGCTACGCAGGGTGGTCTGGGCCAGCTGGGATATGGCAAAACTGTAGTCGGTGATTCCGTAGGAGGCGCGCTCCGGGTCCAGCACCTGCATGTACAGCACTCCGTCCACGCCCACCTGCACATTGTCCTTGGTAATACAGATTTGCTCGGCGATATCGATGGCCAGTTCCTTCAGGCTGTGCTTGTAGGCAGCCCTCTCGATAAACGGAACAAGAATATGAAAACCCGCTCTCAGCGTACGGCTGTATTTACCCAGGTTTTCCACCACAAACGCACTTTGCTGGGGAACAATGACCGCGGTCTTGGCCAGGACCACGATGACGATAATCGCGATAACTACCGTGACGAAAAAAAGTTCATTTTGAAACATGTTTGGCTACCCTGTTTTCGATTTAGTTATTCCGATTGACCGACAACCAGCGTCAATCCGTTTACTTTCTGAATCTGTATATCCTTGCCTTTCTCAATCGCCTCGGAGCCGCTGTTCAACACAGTCCAGGTGGTTCCACGATAGTCGAGACGGCAGCTTTCGCCGGGGGCAAGATCTTCCTCAAGGCGAATGGTCTCGCCGGAGGGACCGGAGCGGTAATCGGTCTTGACTGCACGGAGTTTCTGGTAGATGCGCTCTCGGAACAAAACCATCGAGATTATTGCCAGCCCCGCAAACAAAAGCCATTGCGCCCACGGCTCCAACCCGACGCCGGCCATCACCGTCAGCCCGGTAATGATGGCGGCAGCACCGATGAAAACCAGGTAAAACGCGGCGTCTACCAGCATGAGTTCGGAGCCGAACAACAGCGCCCCGACAATTATCCATCCCCACCAAGGCATAGCGTCATCCTCTATAAAGTTCGTCAACTAATCCGACCAGGCTTACACCATATAGCATACCGGGTGTTTGCGCTCCAAGAGCCTTCCTGTACGGGCAGGTGCTATCAGCGCTTTTTACTCGTCGATGCCGCCCGCAGGGCAACCTCGTACGCCTTGGCTGCCCAGCCAGACATTTCCTGTTCGTCTTCCAGGGCCTCTTCCGGGGCCTCGAAATATGACAGGGAAAATTCTTTTCCCTGCTTGCTGTATGAGAACGGCCCAAGGCCCCTCTCCTCGAATTCATCCAGGGTCTCGTCATCCACCTTGAAATACAGGGTGCTGCTAATCACCAGGGCGAACATCAGGCCTTCCAGGAAAATCCCGTGACCACCAAACATGCGTTTCGAACGAACCGGACCCAGGGACTGCATCAGCTCAACCACGTAACGCACAAATTCTTTTTCAGCATTCGATGTCGGCATGCTTTTTGTTCCCCTGGCGCTATTGGATCTGCCTGGATGAACCAGGCAGGGCGTCCCATGAGGCGATGTCCACCAGGACC
>JBFFTZ010000080.1:0-9141 GCA_041571575.1 Gammaproteobacteria bacterium
AGTTGCAGCGGTGCTGGGAATCCGCTTCCGGGAGTTGCCTGATGGGGCGTTTAATCACACCTCGGAAATGATTCTGCTGGATCCTGCCGGCATCGAGGTGACCCGCAGTGACAAGCTGGGAAAGCCCGCCTCGGAATTTGTTCATGCCCTGCGCGAGGCGACTTCGAAAAATTAGCCGGTGCGGTACGCGGCACGTTGGTCGACGAGCTTTCACTTTTAGAGTCATCTGTTGCCCGAAACCGTGTCGAGCTTCAGTTGCGAGCCAAGGAATTCCATTAACAGCCGGTAAATGCCTCTCGGTTTTTTGTTTTAGTGTCTGCGCTTAACAAAAGGCCCCTTGCGGGGCCCTTAATCTGCTCGTCAATCAGTTACCCCTTGGCGGGAGAGTCTGGCCGCCAATACCCGCCATGGACGCCGGTTACATTCCTTTGCCCTGGTTTCTCAATATTTTATGGTGCCGCCGGCAGGCCCAGGTCCTCCCTGGGAATGTCCAGGTGCCTGCCGATAAAATCCAGCAGGCGTGCATAAAGTTCTGCGCGGTTCTCATCGTTGTAGAAGCCGTGACCCTCTTTCTTCAGCGCCATCCATTCGTAGGGCTTGTTTGCTGCGTCCAGGGCGTCTCGCAGGGCGTACGCCTGCTCGATAGGCACCCGGGGATCTTCCTCGCCATGGACCAGGAAAATCGGCAGGTTCAGTTTGTCCACGTTGTGTACCGGACTGAAGGCATGCAGTTCCTGCTCGTCCCGGCCAATGTACTGTTCGAGCGCTTTAACCCCTATTCGGGACTCCGGTATGTCACCCTTGTCGTACATCATGGGCAGGTCGTACACGCCCACGAACCCCACGGTGCAGGCGAACATCTCCGGTGCAACGATGGGGCTTTGCAGTGCGGAGTACCCGCCGAAACTGCCACCGTAGATGCAGACGCGTTTCTCGTCCGCGTAGCCTTGCTCAATCACGTAGCGCGTGGCGTCGATAATGTCGTACTGGATTTCACGACCCCATTTTCGATAACCGGCATGCTCGAAATCCCTGCCATATCCGCCGGAGCCACGGAAGTTAACCTGCAACACGGCAATCCCGCGGCTGGCGAACATCTGGGTTTCTCCGCTGTATCCCCACCAGTCCCTTGGGCCGTGAGGGCCACCATGGGGATTGACCACCAGGGGAAGGTTTTTTGCCTCCACGCCATGGGGCAGGGTCAGGAATCCCCGGATGATCATGCCATCCCGGGCCTCGAACTCGATGGGTTTGACGGTGGCCGATGTCTCGGGATTCACCCAGGGCATGGCGTCGAACAACTTGCTGATGGAGGTTTTTTCCCTGTCGAACAGGTAATAGGTGGCCGGATCGGTATCGCTGAACGCTACGATAATTGCCAGACGTCCATCTTCGGTCTGGCTGGCCAGGCGAACGTGCTTGTCCGGGAAATACTTGAGCAGGGCTTGCACCAAGCGCGACTCGCGTGCCTGCTCATCCAGGTACACGTACTCTGGCAACAGCGGGGAGTACTCCACGGCAAAGAGTTTGCGCCCATTATCGGTGAACCAGGCGTTTGAGGGATCGGCATCCTCATTGTGGTAAATCAAGGTGCGCTCACCGGTTTCCAGGTCCAGGGTGTAGATGCCTTCCGTACTGGTCTGGATGCTCTCCGCGACGAAAACAGTATTCTTGTCCTTGAATGCCAGCGGGCGAAAACCACCGTCCTCTTGCGGGGCGGCATGGCGAAGTATCCATTCACCATCCTCGTCATCCCTGTAGTAAACACGCACTTCCCCGTCGTCGGTGGAGCCGGAGACGAACCGGGGCTTGCCTTCCTGGTCCGTCAGAAACTGGGCGTATGGAACCGGAGAAATCGCGACGTCCCGGGTGCGGCCATTATAAATGTTGACCCGCAGGAGTATGGGTCGGCTTCCCGTCGAGCTACTTCTCTCCTTCCAGGGCGTGGAGCTGATGAGAACGTGCTTGGGGTCTTCCGGCAACAAGTCAACGATACGGCCTGTACCGTACGTGTAACTGGCGCGCAGTTTGCCTAGTCCGCCTCGCCCGGTACCCTTGCGCATCCCGTAGATGGCCCGCTTGTTTTTGCCGTCAATATTCACCGCGAACCACTCACCATAGTTTTCTGGCCGCTCCTCCCAGCTGGTCATTTCTTCTACCTGAAGCAGCAGTCGCTCGTTGTTACCCCAATGGTAGCTGCCGATCTGTTCGGCACCGTCCAGGCGGGCCAGGTAAATGGGCTTCAAGGTGTCGGTCCGCATGATCACCACACCGGCCTTCCCGTCGACAAAGCTGCGTACTGCAAGGTGGGCGCCATCGGGTGATATCTTGACCGATGCGACTTCGGGCTTGCGGGCAAAATCCATCAGTGGCGGTGGCGTCGACCATGCCGGAATAGCAATCAAAAGCAATAGTGGAAAGAGGATTGCGCGGAGAAAAGTGAGGTTGGATTGATGGCTTGGTAATTGTTGTTCGTTTGGCATTCGTCTGTTATCCCATTGATTTCTGCACGCAAACCAGTGCTCGTATTTTCAATATTGCGGATAAAGCTAACACAGGCTGGGAGGTTTATCAGGCATGTGCTATCGCGTGCCTGGCAGCCGGCTGTAAATTGGAACCGGTCAAAGTTTTCTCTGCTTTGGAACTGCCTGGTCGAAGAGTCAGAACGCGCCATGCGATGGCACGATATTGCGCATGCCCACGTTAGCGGGACTAGGCCGCCTTATGAGTGTCGAAGTCGTAAATGGCTTCGAGAATATCCGGGCATCCTATGGTGCCGATCAATTTGCCGCTCTCAACGACCGGCAACGATAAATGCCAGCCCTTGCTGGTCATCGCCGCCGCGACGTCGACGATGTCGTCGTTAGGTGACACCGTGTGAACTGTCGGGTCCATGAGGTCCTTCACCACGCCGCCTATCTCTTCGCTGTAGCTGCCGGCCAGGATATGTTTAAGGCAATCCCACTGGGACAACATACCCACGATCTCGCCTTGTTCGCCGATCACCGGGACACTGGCAATCTTATGCTTCAGCATCAGACCGATAGCCTTGAACAGGTCGGTCTCCTCTTCAACGCTCAACACGTAGTTGACCATGTAGTCGCTAACCTTGACAGATTTCATGTTTGGCCCTCCTTGGTAAACGCAACCTCTCAAGACTAATTATAGAACCAATTGGGTCCGCGTTGCGTATTGGCGATTAATCCGCCCGGTGGAGTAAGATCGAGTCTAGAAAATAGAGCCAGGCAGCCAGGTTTTGATGGACGGGAATCCCCGGGGCTGCCCGCGCCGTATAATCGAAACACCGGTATGCACTCGGTACTGGCCGTGTTGATCTATACAGGTACTCGTCGCAAAATTGGCCCACGGCACGGCGAGTTGCTGGTTCAGGTGAAGTGAACCAAGTCTTGATTGGGCGCTCTAATTAGCCATGAATAACAGCCTGAGGAAAATTTGCATTGTTATGCTTGCCGTACTTTTAGCGGCAGGCTGTTCCTCTGCGCCCAAGCCCGCTTCCCGACCCTCGGTGGATGATCAGACTTTGCTGGCAGGGGAGGTGTTTCCCGGGGCGGCAAGTCAGCCAATTCCATCTGCTGAGGACGTGTTCGGGCTCAGCACGGATATGGGTCGCTTCCTGGACGCGAACGTAGGCGGGAAGACCGACGAACGTACTTTCGTCCAACTGATTGATGCCATGGAGACTTTTGGCATTCGCCAATTGATATACGATAACGACACCCTGACGGCCTCCCGGACGTTTGAAGAACGGCGTGGTAACTGCCTGTCGTTCACCAACATGTTTTTGGTGATGGCGCGTCATGTCGGTCTGCGCGCCAAGTTTCAAGAGGTCAGCATTTCGCCCGAGTGGATCAAGCAAGGCGAAATGCAGGTATTGCGGCGTCATGTAAATGTGTATGTTCGCCTTACCGGTAAGGGCAAGAGCATGGATCGCAAGGGTGACCGGGTCGTGGACTTCGATGACGAGGGCGGCCCCCAGGCGTCAATGGAAACTATCATCAGTGACAATCGGGCCCTGGCCCATTTTTATAACAACTGGGCTGTAGACAGCCTGGAAGTCGGCAATACGGACCTGGCATTTGCCTATGCGCGCAAGGCGATTATTGACGGGGATGAGAATTTCTCTCCGGCCTGGGGATTGATCGGTGTGCTGTATCGGCGGGCAGAACGGCTTGACCTGGCAGAAGCGGCCCAACTGCGGGCTCTGCAGGCGGAACCTGACGATACGGTGGCCATGAGCAACCTGGAACGGCTGTATGCCAGCCAGGGGCGCGATGAACTGGCAGAGTATTACCGTGACCAGGTTCTTGGGCATCGCCTCAGGAACCCCTATTTCCGGATGGAAAAGGCCAGGGAGGCCTACCAGGCCGGGGATTACCCTGGCGCAGTGGCTCACCTGAGAAAGGCCATCTCACTGAAGAATGATGAGAGCGAGTTCTACTTCCTGCTCAGGGACAGCTATTACCAGATGGGCGATATTCTCAAGGCTCGCAAGTATCACGCCAAGGCCCACAAGGTGCTGGACGAACAGGGCGGCAGGGAAGGAACGCTCCGCCGAATCAAGCCGAAGGGGGGAACTTGATCGGGCTCGCCAGCTCGGGGTGGCGACCGATCATCGGTTTGTAGAAGCTGCGGATGACTTCGAGATCTTTTTCCACATCCCCGCTGAGCATGAGACTGTCGCCCAGGCCAAGACGTTTTGTCTTGTAGTCGAGGAAGCCAAAAATCACCGGCACTTTGGCGGTGGTGGCGATCCGGTAAAAGCCTGTCTTCCAGTAGGGCTTCCAGCTGCGCGTTCCCTCCGGCGCCAGCGCCAGGTAGAAACTCTCATTGTTTTCAAAATCTCGCGCAATATCCCTGACCACGTCTCCGCCAGAGCCGCGATTGAGAGGCATGGCGCCCAGGGCGCGCAACAATGTACCCAGGGGCCACCAGAACAATGTGTGCTTGGCGAGGAATCGCAGGTCCAGGCCAACGGCCACCTTGTAGACGAGCAGCCAGTAGCCATCCCAGTTCGAGGTGTGGGGTGCGGCAATCAACACAGCCTTCCTGGCCTCGGGAATGCCGCCGACAATCTCCCAGCCGCCGAGCTTCAGAATGGTTTTTGCGATGGCTTTTAGAATCATTGGCGCACACTGTCACAGAAGGGGCAAGGGGGCAATTTCTGAAAGATTCTCCTCAATGGATTCACCATTGTATTGGCCTCAAGCATAGACCTTTTCGCGCCCCTAATGACCCCGGTCTGCCGGTTGCCCCAATTCGTGGCAGAATCATCGCTGACCTGGGAGGGCTGTTATGAAAATAAGGGTTGCATCGATATGTCTGTTGATGACCTGCCTGACCGCCAGCGCGGCGGATCTCACCGGGGAGTTTAATTCGCGGTCGGCGTCACGCTTTGCGGAACTGGCCCTGGAATGTGTGCATCGTGAATATCCCAACAAAATATCCCATGTACTCAGCGGTGATGCCGATGTAAAAGCCCCCAGGGAGCTCACCCCTTCCTTCTACGGGTGTTTTGACTGGCACTCGGCGGTTCATGGCCATTGGTTGCTTGCGCGCCTTGCCAGGAGTTATCCAGAGTCGGACTTTGCCGTGCCTGCAAGAGAGGCCCTGTCCGAGAGCCTGGGCGCTGACAGGATAACGGCTGAGGTCGATTACATGACCGCGGAAGGGCGAGGGTCGTTTGAGCGTCCCTATGGGCTGGCCTGGCTGTTGCAACTGGCTGCTGAATTGCGCCAGTGGGAGGATCCGCTGGCGGCCCAAATGGTTGCCAACCTTGCTCCCCTGGAGAAAGCGACTCGCGATACGCTGGCCGTCTGGCTGCCCAAGCTGGCCTATGCGATTCGGGTAGGCGAGCATTCCCAGACAGCCTTTGCCTTCGGGCTGATACTGGATTGGGCGAGAATCGCCGGTGACCAGGAGATGGAACGGATTCTGGAGACCAAGATTCGGGAGTTTTACCTGCCGGACAGGAACTGCCCACTGTCTTATGAGCCGTCTGGCCAGGATTTCCTGTCGCCCTGCCTAGCCGAGGCAGATCTTGTCAGGAGAATTCTTTCGCCGATGGAATACTCCGACTGGCTGTCCGGTTTTCTGCCGGTTATTCCAATTGACGGCAGTGTTGATTGGCTGCCGATAGGCAGGGTAACTGACCGTTCGGATGGAAAGCTGGCTCACCTGGACGGATTGAATATCAGTCGGGCCTGGATGCTTGAAGGCATGGCCGGTGCATTGCCGATCGATGATGCCAGAAGAGCGGCTATCGTAGCCACCGCCGGCATTCATAGAACTTCTGGATTGTCCTCGGTAACCGGTGAGCACTACGAAGGGGGTCATTGGCTGGGGAGCTTCGCCACGTATTTGGTTACCGGTAGAGGCTTGGCAGAGTGATCACCGCGGGGCTGTCATAGAAATCCATCGAGGGTTCCACCATGTCTGATAGCTTCGCGACGAGTCGGAAGATGTCCCCGACCAGGTGGGCGTTCCCGATTATCGTGCTGGCCTTTGCAGGCGCCTGCAGCCCAATAACGGTAAACCTGATGCCGGCGCCGGAAGCCTTCCGCCTGGAGCAGGTACAGGCATTCAAAGGAACCCCGGAGGTGGAGCGGAACCTGATAGTGCCGGTGCTGTATGCCACCAACCGTGTTCCCGGAAAGATAGGCAAGGACGGCAGTCCCTACGGTAATAACTATGACGACATGCTCCGAATGGGCGTGGCGAGAATGCAGATCGGCGATGATCCCTCGCTGGAATGGGAAGAGCTGACAAGATTATCAGTGGCAGTGGAGCGTGAGCACGATTTGCCCTTGCGCATTGTCGATGTGAGCGAATCTGTGAGCCTGGGTCGCGGACAGGATTTGGAGGCCTTGCCTAAAGACCTGGAGACCGCCATGGAGACCCTTAACGAGATAATGGAAAACAGTCGCGATCCCGACCTGATGATTTTTGTACATGGCGCCAGGAATACCTTCTATCGTGCTTTGGGACAGGCATCCCAGTATCGCCACTTCACCGGAAGAAATACCGTCGTGCTGGCGTTCGCCTGGCCTTCAACGGGAACTTTGTGGCGTTATGGTTCGGATGTAAAGCGTGCCCGTCAATCCGCCCGCCAACTCGCAGACCTGGTGGAGTTGCTAGCCAGGCACTCGACAGCCCGCAAGATAAATATTCTTGGCTACAGTCTTGGTGGAGTGGTGGTGAGCAACGCCCTGGCATTGCTCAGGGAGGATCATGCGAACGAAACCGGTGAAGCTCTGCTTGGCCGATTGCGTATTGGGGAAGTCTATTACGCGGCCGCGGATATAGACACGGCAGAATTTACGCAACAGTTGAAGGCGTATCACGACATGGTCGGCCGGGTCAGCATGACCGTGAATCTCAATGACAAGGTCCTGAAGATGTCCCAGTTCAGGAATCGCTCCTCCAGAATAGGAAGACCAGACCCGGATGAGCTGAACTCCGAGGAAACCAGGTTCCTTATCGAGGCTTCGGCTGCGGAGAATTTCGATGTCATCGATGCCGTGTCGGCAGTGGCGTTATTCGATGCCCTGGAGGCCCATGATTACTGGTACAACAATCCCAGGGTCAGTACGGATGTGTTAATGAGAATGATTTTTCATCTGGGACCTGTGGACAGGGGGCTGCAGAGCATTGTTACCGAGCGTGGGTTCACGGTCTGGTATTTTCCCGATGATTACCAACAGAGGGTTTCTGCTGCCATTGATGCATTGAAGCGGTAAACAAGCATGCTGCCGGGTTAGTACCCCATGGGTAGACTGGACTTTAAGTGGATTAATGCAGCCTGATACCGGCTTCGGGAGATGTTGTCTGGGGAAGATTTCTCACTTGCCTGCCTATTTTCAAGAGCAATTCGGGTGCAACGACGCGGGCCCTCTCGTTTGCCTGGACCTGGGATTTTCCGAAACACAACACGTCAATACCCGACACGACTTTTAATCTTCCCGGGTTGTACAGGACCAGCCATCCCCGACCGTTGCGGATATCGTAGAGTTCCTTTTTCAGGTAACGCTGTAAATCACTGAACAGATAGCGATCCAGTCCCGGTACCATCAGCTCCCGTGTTGCATAGGGGCGCCTGCGCCAGCCTCCCAGGAGGCGGTTTGCCAGGGTCATGGGAATCGATGTACCGCCCCAGCGGCCGTTGCATTCAATAAACTCGACTCGTGCCTGATCGGGGCTCCGGCCCACGATAATGGTGTCGAACGAACACCGTCCTATATAACCCAGTAGCTGGAAAAGCTCGCACAGCAACAGACCATCCTGCAGCAGCGCCCTGTGCAGGTGTTTGGGAAGGTGAGCTGGGTGGCTGCCCTCAAAAATGCCCGTCTCGTCATGTACCATTTGTTCAAACACGCCTTCAATAATCGGCGGGCCATCCGCTATTGGTGGAATCCAGGCCTGGATGGAGGGAGTGGACAGGACATCGGACTCCCAGCAGCTGATCAGCAGCGTCTTGTGTCCATTCCAGCCAAGGGGCTCCAGCCGGTTCTTGAGTGTTTGCTGTACCTGCCCCAGCCGTTGGTGTAGAAACTCGTCGGCGCCAAAAACCAGGTTTCCGGCACCGCCGGCGGAATCTGGCACCTTGACTACCAGTCGTGATCCCCGGTGCCCGAGTTGCCTGGCGAGGCTTGCCAGTCCCGAGTAGGTATTGGCTGGCCGCGAGTAGGGCGTGTGGGATTTACCCAGTAGCTTGTTAGTAACCCGGGTAAACCAGACCTTGTTGTTGACCGCGGAGGTAAGAGTTGGATGGGGTGCAATGACCTGAATATTTCGTCCGGCAGCCCGGCTCAGCAATAGCCCGAGAGCCCAGACTGGAAAGGCGCCCATATTTGGGTGCAGGTACCGGAGCTTTCCGTCCTGCACTTGTTGGATCAGTTTTTCTCTAAGGGCCTTGTCTTTCCAGCAGGTCCCCGCAAGACCTCGCTTGCTTTGAGTTGGCCGGCAATGCAGCCATTCCGGTGAACCCAGGTTCAGCTGTTCACGGCAGTAGGTTTCGAATGCACTGTTAACCGGGGTTGAGGTGACAACGGTGTCGCCGTCGTAGGCCCTGAGCCGGGCACGGTCCTGGAGGAAACTGGTGTCGTAAAACCTGTTAACAAGGGG
>JBFFTZ010000081.1:0-8998 GCA_041571575.1 Gammaproteobacteria bacterium
CGGTCCATGGCATGGGCGATGCGCGGGGCTTGAAAGTGGTGGATACCCCTTGTGGCCGCCTGGGCGGATTGATCTGCTGGGAGAACTTCATGCCCCTGGCTCGCTATGGGCTGTATGCACAGGGTGTGGAAGTTTATGTTGCGCCCACCTACGACCAGGGTGACGGCTGGGTAGGCTCCATGCAGCATATTGCCCGGGAAGGGCGCTGCTGGGTGCTGTCGGCGGGCACCTTGCTTAGGGGCAGTGATTTCCCTGCAGATTTCCCCGGAAAGACGAAGCTTTTTCCGGAGGAGGATGAGTGGGTCAATCCCGCCGGCTCCGTAGTGGTGGCGCCGGGTGGTGAAATCGTGGCCGGACCCCAGTTCCGGGAAGAGGGTATTCTTATCTGCGACCTGGACCCCTCCAGAAGCGCCCATGCCAAGCGCTCTCTGGATGTTGCCGGTCACTACGCCCGGCCGGACCTTTTCGAGCTGGAAATAGACCGTGATCCCCAGGAACCTTTTGAGTGGGACTGATCCGGGTCCTGTCTCGATCGTGTTTTACCTTAGTTTGTATGGAGCCAAGTCTTGATGTCGCGTAATGAAATCTTTCTACCGTCACGCGGCTATCGGTCACTGGCTGTGCCAGGGCAATCTGCCTGATGAAGATCGATATCGGGCAGGACGACGAACCCCTTCCACGTCAATTTTCTGTAATCGCTCTTTGGTTGTTGGTGATCAACGGGATTATCGGTGCCGGTATTTTCGGCGTACCCGCCAGGGCGGCTGAATTGCTGGGTGCGTACAGCCCGATTGCCTTTGCCCTCTGCGGATTGTTGATGTTGCCAATCCTGTTGTGCTTCGGCGAAGTCTCCAGTTATTTCCGGGGCACCGGTGGGCCGATCCTCTACACCCGTGCGGCATTTGGCTCGATAGTCGGATTTCAGACCGGCTGGACATTCTACGTGGCCCGCACGATGGCTTTTGCCGCCAATATCAATTTGCTGGTGAGCACCCTCGGGTATTTCGTACCGGGCATAGACGAGGGCGCTAGCCGCCTGGCTATCCTGTTCCTGATTTGCGCTTCCCTGGTCTGGGTCAACGTCATCGGGGCCAGGCAGGCCATGCGCTCCCTGGGTGTGCTGACAGTATTGAAAATGGTGCCACTCGTGGCGCTGGTGGCGGTGGGTATATGGAATGTACCCGCAGAATTTTTGCCCGCCCCCCAGGTGCTGGCTCCGGCCATGTCTGAATGGGGTACGGCCTTGATTATCCTGGTGTATGCCTTCGTGGGTTTCGAGTCGGGTCTGGTGCCGGCAGCCGAGGCCCGGGATCCCCAGCGTGATATGCCACGAGCGCTAATCCTGGCGCTGGTCGTTGCCACCCTGTTGTATGGGCTGGTCCAGGCGCTTTCGGTGGCTGTGCTGCCGGACCTGGCAAGCTCGAAGCGTCCCCTGGTGGATGTTGCGGCGGTATTGATGGGCCCGGCAGGCGCGGCCCTGGTGATGGCCGGGGTTATCGCCTCCGTGGGGGGGAATGTTGCCGGTGCGATGTTATCCACGCCCCGGGCCAGTTACATGCTTGCCCGGGAGGGAACCCTCCCCCAGTGGTTTGCCGGGGTGCATCCGCGATACAAGACGCCCAGCCGGTCGGTGATATTCTTTGGCGTCGCCTGCTTCGCCCTGGCGGCCTACGGCTCGTTTGCCTGGCTCGCGAGCATGAGTGTGCTGTCACGTCTTCTCATCTACCTGCTTTGTATTGCGGCGATCCCTCGACTTCGTGGCAAGTTCGGAGAGGATAAAGCACGCTTCCACCTGCCCGGTGGATACCTGATACCGTTTTGTGGTGCCGCCGTATGCGTGTGGCTATTGAGCCAGGTGTCACTGGATGCGGTGACGTCCACGGCCTTGTTCCTGGCGGTAGGGACGGTGCTGTATTTGTTGGCGCGGCGGGAACAGGCGACGAATAGCTAGCAGACTTATTTCAAGGTTGTATCACCGGCAGGCCTGGCCTTGCCGCGACCGGTGCGATCGATACAAACAGAGGTGATGGAGGAATTGCCGTGATTGGATATGTAATTGTGGGTACGAATGATTTGCCGCGAGCCGCGGATTTTTATGATGCCTTGCTCGGACAAATGGGCGCCCGGCGCTTCATGGCTTCCGACCGGTTTATTGCCTGGGGTGTGAACCCGGCCCAGCCGATGTTTTCGGTGGCCAAGCCCTATGATGGCAAGCCGGCCACCCGGGGCAATGGCAGCATGGTTGCGTTGGCCGTGGATAGCTCCGACAAGGTGGATGCCCTGTACAGCAAGGCCCTGGAACTGGGAGCAACCGATGAGGGCGCCCCGGGTGAGCGGATGAAAGGCTTCTACGCGGCTTACTTCCGCGACCTGGACGGTAATAAACTTAATTTTTACTACATGAACCCTGCGGAAATGGGTCAGTAAAACTGGAGGCTTTGTCCTGGGCCGGTATGTAGATGTCTCGATAGTGATATGGAATATAACGGTTAAAATGGAGCTAGTTCTTGAGATTCACGAATGCCGTGAATGGTGGGAGATTTTATGAATTCTGAGATGTCATACCCCGTGCTTTTCCTGGTACTGACTGTTACAGCGTTTATCAGTGCCTGGTTTGCGGTGCTGGGGGCCAGGCGGTCGGCGGCATTTGAAGCGCCCTTCTGGGTCGCCTTTTCGGCAACCATGCTGTCCTACGTACTGGTCATCGTCCTGGGCTTGCTGGCGCACCTCACAGGGCTGGCGGCGCAAATTGGTCAGGGCGGCCTGATTGTCCTCTTGCCGGTGGTGTTATTGGTTGTCACAGCTCTTTGTCACGGTTTCCTGTTGCGCTATCCCCGGGGGGATGGGGCAGTAGGGCTATCCGTGGGTGCCCGCATCGCGATCTATCAACTTGGCCTGACCGCGATTGCGGCAATGCTGGTGGTCGCGGGATTCATGTATTTGCCTGGTCTGATCGGATCGTAAGGCTGGAGTGTCCGAATGAAGAAAATAGCCCTGTTGCTCCTGTTGAGCGTCTGCCTGCTTTCCGCCTGTCAGCCGGAAGTCGGTAGTCCTGCCTGGTGCGAAAAGATGGAGAAGACGCCCAAGGGGGATTGGACAGCTAATGAGGCTGCCGATTATATGAAGTACTGCGTTCTGGGCCAGGAACGGGAATAAGGAATATCGCCGTTGAGAAGGCAGGCCCACGCGGGTGATGTCGAAGCGGTAAACGCCTTGCGACTCAGGGTGAGGGAAAACATCTTGTGCCGGCATGAATGGCTAACGCCGGAGCGCACCCTGGAGGCCATATCCGAAACCGGTCGTGGATGGGTGTGGGAGGAAGATGGCGTGATACTCGGTTTCAGCGTTGCCAACGCCCGGGAGCGAAATATCTGGGCGCTGTTTATTGAGCCCGGACAAGAGGGCCGGGGTATCGGTCGCGATCTGCTTGAGGCTGCTGTGCAATGGCTGTGGAGCCAGTCTTCCAGGAAGATCTGGTTGACTACCGACCAGGGAACCCGCGCAGAGGGATTTTACCGGGCAGCCGGCTGGCAGGAAGTGGCCCGTTTGAAGAACGGAGAAATTCGCTTTGAATTATTGATCCACCCGGACTTGCATACCTGACAAACGCCAGGTGGAAAACCACTGGAGGAATGTCATGACGATTGAACTCACTTATCTGACCTATGTTGTGTTGCTCACGGCGTTGCTGTGGTTTCCCTACGTTCTCAATGGTGTTTCTGTCAGGGGCCTGGTAGCCGCAGTCAGTTATCCCCCGGCACAAAAGCCTCTGGCTGCCTGGGCCGAGCGCCTGAAGGCCGCTCATTACAATGCGGTGGAAAACCTGGTGGTTTTTGCGGCGCTGGTGCTTGTGGCTAACGCGGCCGGAGTTAGCAATGCAGCCACTGCAACCGCCTGTGAGGTGTATTTCTGGGCCCGGGTTGTGCATCCGATTGGCTATACCTTCGCAATTCCCTGGGTGCGCACCGTGGCGTTCATGGTCGGTGTGGTGTGCCAGTTGAGTCTGGCGGTGCAGATCTTGGGCTGAGACATTCAAGAGTCGGCCCGCGATGACGTAAACAGACCGGGTGGCTTGAACTGAATCGAAAATCAGGCCGGGTATTTGCCTGGCGAATAACGGGACAGGGTAAATGAAAGAGACTATTTTCCGGCACAGTGCGCCGATTAACGAACCCATCCGCAATTACGCGCCGGACAGTCCAGAGCGGGCCTCCATCAAGGCCAGGCTGGAGTCACTCGCCTCGGAGCGCATCAATATTCCCTGCATCATTAATGGGAAAGAGGTGGAAACCGGCAAGATGGGTAAGGCGGTCATGCCCCATGACCACCAGCATGTGCTGGGGGACTATCACCTGGCGGGCGAGCAGGAACTGGAGGCCGCTGTCAGTGCGGCCCGGGGCGCCAAGGCGGATTGGGAGAATGCATCCTGGGACGAGCGAGCGGCGGTGTTCCTGCGCGCTGCGGATTTACTTGCCGGTCCCTACCGGGACCTGCTTAATGGCGCCACCATGCTGGGGCAGTCGAAGAGCGTGTTCCAGGCGGAAATAGACTCTGCCTGCGAGTTGATAGATTTCCTGCGCTTCAATGTCAGTTTTTACCAGCAGATACTCGCGCAGCAGCCATACTCGTCTCCAGGAATTAAAAACTGGATGGAGTACCGCCCACTTGAGGGCTTCGTCCTGGCGGTCACGCCGTTTAATTTCACGGCCATCGCCGGTAATCTGCCCACCGCTCCGGCGTTGCTCGGCAACACGGTGATCTGGAAGCCGTCCCACACCCAGATGTACTCGGCTCATTACCTCATGAAGCTCTTCGAGGAGGCGGGTCTTCCGCCCGGCGTGATCAACATGGTCGGTGCCGAGGGGCGCAAGGCCGGTCCGGCCTTGCTGGCCCAGCGGGACCTGGCCGGCGTCCATTTCACCGGGTCTACGGCAACCTTCGAGTCAATTTACCGGCAAGTGGGGGAGAGCATTTCCAGCTACGACTCCTATCCCCGGATAGTCGGGGAGACCGGCGGCAAGGATTTCGTGTTTGCCCACCCGTCGGCTGACGAGCATGCGCTGGCTATTGCGCTTATTCGCGGGGCATTCGAATACCAGGGGCAGAAATGTTCAGCTGCCTCCCGGGCCTATATTCCCAGCAGTCTCTGGCCCCAGGTGAAGCGACGTCTTGTGGATGAGATCAGCACCATCAAGATGGGAGACGTCAGGGACTTCGGCAATTTCATGAATGCGGTGATTGATGATCGCTCGTTCAAGAAAATCGTCGGCTATATCGACCACGCCCGCAGTCATCCCGACGCCAGCATCCTGGTGGGAGGCGGTCATGATGACAGCACCGGCTATTTCATTGAGCCCACGGTGATTGTGGCCAGCGACCCCGGGTATCGAAGCATGCAGGAAGAAATTTTCGGCCCCGTGCTGACGGTGTTTGTATACGATGACAAGGACCTTGAAAGCACCATCGAGATTTGCAACCGGGGATCAGCGTATGCGCTGACCGGGTCGGTATTTGCCCGGGACAGGCTTGCTGCCGAGGATATCTCCGGCAAATTACGCCACGCTGCAGGCAATTTCTACATTAACGACAAGCCCACCGGTGCGGTGGTGGGCCAGCAGCCATTTGGCGGTGGGCGCAAGTCAGGAACCAATGACAAGGCCGGCAGCTTGCTGAACTTGTATCGCTGGCTCTCGCCGCGCACGGTGAAAGAAACCTACGTGCCTGCGAAGGCCTATGGATATCCGTTCATGGATTAACGAGGCGACTGTCTTGAGTTGGAACGACATGGGCCCGCGACGCGGGCCCATTGTTTTTTCGCCAAGTCTTACTGGCCGGGTTTTTCCCGGGCTACCGCCCGGTGACCGATATCCTTGCGACAGTACATGTCTTCCCAGTTGATGTCCGCGACCAGGCGATACGCGCTGGCCTGTGCATGGGTGACATCCTGTCCCAGGGCAACGACGCACAGGACGCGACCACCATTGGTTAGCACCTTGCCGTCTTCAAGGCGGGTGCCCGCGTGAAAGACTTTCTGCTGGGTTTCATCGATTTCGTGCAGGCCTCTGATTACCTTGCCCTTGGCGTAGGCTGCCGGATAGCCGCCGGCGGCCAATACCACACCCAGTGCGGGCCGGGGATCGAACTGGATTTCATACTCATCCAGTTTGCCGTCCAGTGCCGCCAGGCAGAGCTTCACCAGGTCCGACTGCATGCGCATCATGATGGGCTGGGTTTCCGGATCACCGAAACGGCAGTTGAATTCCAGCACCTTGGGGGTCCCACTTTCGTCAATCATGACACCGGCGTACAGGAAGCCGGTGTAGGGCGAGCCGTCTGCGGCCAGGCCGGCGACGGTGGGTTCCATGACCTCTTCCATGATCCGATGGTGAATCTTGGCAGTGACTACCGGTGCCGGGGAGTAGGCGCCCATGCCGCCAGTGTTGGGTCCGGTGTCGCCTTCGTCCCTGGCCTTGTGGTCCTGGGAGGTGGCGAATGCCAGGATGTTATGTCCATCCACCATGGCGATAAAGCTGGCTTCCTCACCGCGCAGGAATTCTTCGACCACGATGCGCGCGCCGGCTGAGCCGAAGGCCCCGCCCTGGAGCATGTCGCGGGCAGCGTTCTCGGCTTCTTCCACCGTTTGAGCAACCACCACGCCCTTGCCGGCGGCCAGGCCGTCAGCTTTGACCACGATTGGGGCGCCGTGCTCCCGGATATAGGCCAGCGCCGGTTCCAGGCTGTCGAAATTGCCGTAGCTGGCGGTGGGAATATTGTGTCGGGCCAGGAAATCCTTGGAGAAGGCCTTGGAGCCTTCCAGTTGCGCTGCGGCCGCGGAGGGGCCGAAGCAATTCAGGCCCCGGCTGGCGAACAGGTCGGTGACGCCGGCTACCAGCGGACCTTCGGGGCCCACAATGGTCAGGCCGATGTCTTCTTTCTCGGCAAAATCGGCAAGAGCCTGGATGTCTTCGGCCGGTATATCGACATTTTCGACATTCGGTTCCAGGGCCGTGCCGGCATTGCCCGGCGCAACGTAAACCACGTCAGCCATGGGAGACTGAGCTGCTTTCCAGGCGAGGGCATGTTCCCGGCCGCCGCCACCTATCACCAAAATTTTCATGAAGCACTTCTCTCCCGGCCAAATTCGTTGTGGTTACTGTTTTTGGTCCATGGCCTCAGATCAATGTCTGAAATGCCGCATCCCTGTGAACACCATGGCCAGGTCGTGCTCGTTGGCCGCCTGGATGACTTCCTCGTCACGCATTGAACCACCGGGCTGAATCACGGCGGTGATGCCATGCTCGGCCGCGGCATCGATGCCGTCCCGGAAGGGGAAGAAGGCATCGGAGGCCATTACAGAGCCTTTTACCTGCAGGTCCACATCGGCCGCCTTGATGGCGGCGATGCGGGTGCTGTATACGCGACTCATCTGGCCGGCGCCTACACCAATGGTCATCTTGTCCTTGCAGAACACGATCGCATTGGATTTCACGAACTTGGCAACACGCCAGGCGAACATCATGTCGGTCAGTTCCTGTTCGCCGGGCTGGCGGGCAGATACCACCTTGATCTGCTCCCGGGTTACCAGGGCCAGGTCACGGTCCTGTACCAGCAAGCCGCCATTGACACGCTTGTAGTCCAGTCCGGCCAGCGGGGCATCCACGTCCCATTGGCCGGTAAGCAGCACCCGGACGTTGGCCTTGGCGGACACAACTTCCAGGGCGTCTGCATCGGCGTCCGGCGCAATGATGACTTCAACGAACTGGCGCTCGATGATCATGGACGCGGTTACGGCATCCAGGTTTCTGTTGAAGGCGATGATTCCGCCAAACGCCGAGGTAGGGTCTGTCTGGTAGGCCCGCTCGTAAGCTTCGCCTATGGTCGCGTTGACCGCGACGCCACAGGGGTTGGCGTGTTTGACGATGACGCAGGCCGGTTCCTTGAACTGCTTGACGCATTCCAGGGCCGAATCGGCATCGGCTATGTTGTTGTAGGACAGTTCCTTGCCCTGCTTCTGTATCGCAGTGGCCAGGGAGGCCTCGCGGGCACCGGGTTCTACATAAAATGCTGCCCGCTGGTGGGGGTTTTCGCCGTAGCGCAGGATCTGTTTGCGATCCAGGGCCAGGTCGAACTTTTCACCCATCTCTTCGGCATCGGGGCTTTCCAGGTGGGTGGAAAGGTAGCGGCTGATGGCGGTGTCATAGTGGGCGGTGTGCGAATAGGCTTTTACGGCCAGGGCATAGCGGGTCTTGTACGCAAGGTGAGAATCGTTGCTGCGCAATTCTTTAAGCAGCGAGTCGTAGTCGCCGGGATTGACCACTACCGCAACACCAGCATGATTCTTTGCTGCGGCACGCAGCATCGCGGGTCCGCCGATATCGATATTCTCGATGGCCTCTTCCAGGGTGCACTCAGGACGGGCAATGGTCTGCTCAAAGGGGTACAGATTCACCACCAGCAGATCAATCGGGGCAATGTCATGTTCTTCCATGACCGCTTCATCTATGCCTCGGCGTCCCAGCAGGCCGCCGTGAATCTTCGGATGCAGTGTCTTGACCCGTCCGGCCATGATTTCGGGGAAGCCGGTGTGGTCCGACACGTCCTTTACGGGAAGCCCCGCGTCGCGAATCAGCGCGGCAGTGCCGCCGGTGGAGAGAAGTTCTATGCCCAGGTCCACGAGGGAGCGAGCCAGTTCGGCGACTCCGGATTTGTCGGAGACGCTGATCAGAGCGCGTCGAATTTGAGTCATTGTGAGCCTCAGTTAGTCAATCAGGTGATAGCTGCGTAATTTTTTTCGCAGGGTTCCGCGATTGATGCCAAGTATGTCTGCAGCACGGCTTTGATTGCCGCCGGTGAATTCCAGAACAGCCTTGAATAAAGGTTGTTCAACCTCACTCATTACCAGCGTATACAAGTCACCCGGCCGATGGCCGTTGAGGTTCTTGAAATACGCATTCAGAGCATCATGTGTGAGGTCCCTTAAGGGTTTTTGTCCGCCTGA
>JBFFTZ010000082.1:0-8936 GCA_041571575.1 Gammaproteobacteria bacterium
CGAATATTTTTGCCATCGCCACCGGCATTGAAGCCCATAACGGTTACGGGCTGGCCTTCATCGAGGCCACGCGGCAGATCAAGGCTCGACTGCCCCACGCCCTGGTCAGCGGCGGTGTCAGTAACGTGTCATTCTCCTTCCGTGGCAATAACGCGGTACGCGAGGCGATTCACTCGGTGTTCCTGTACCACGCTATCAAGGCGGGCATGGACATGGGTATCGTCAATGCGGGCCAGCTGGCCATCTACGAGGACATCCCCGCTGAACTTCGCGAGCGGGTGGAAGACGTGGTGCTCAACCGTCGTGACGATGCCACCGAGAGACTGCTGGAACTGGCACAGGATTATCGCGGCAAGGGCGGCAGCGCCCGGCAGACCCAGGATTTGTCCTGGCGCGAGTGGGAGGTAGAGAAACGCCTGTCCCACGCACTGGTCAAGGGCATAGACGAGTACATCGTGGAGGACACGGAAGAGGCCCGCCAGCGGGCAGAGCACGCGCTGCTAATCATCGAAGGCCCGTTGATGGCCGGCATGAACGTGGTGGGAGACCTGTTTGGCGAGGGCAAGATGTTCCTGCCCCAGGTGGTGAAGTCCGCAAGAGTGATGAAAAAAGCCGTGGCTCACCTGATCCCCTTCATTGAGCGGGAAAAGCGCGGTGGTGGCCAGGCCAAGGGCCGTATCGTCATGGCCACCGTGAAAGGCGATGTGCACGACATCGGCAAGAACATCGTGGGCGTGGTGCTGCAGTGTAATAACTTCGAGGTCATCGACCTGGGCGTGATGGTGCCTTGCGAGAAAATCCTGGATGTCGCCGAACGCGAGGGCGCCAACATGATCGGCCTGTCGGGCCTGATCACCCCATCCCTGGACGAGATGGTCTACGTGGCGAAAGAGATGCAGCGTCGCGGCATGGACCTTCCGTTGCTGATCGGTGGGGCCACGACTTCGCCGGTGCATACCTCGGTGAAAATCGACCCGGGTTATGAAGGCCCGGTGATGTACGTGAAGGATGCTTCGCGAGCGGTGGGCGTGGCCCAGCAACTGGTCAGCCATGCCGATCGGGGGAGGTTTGTCACTGACACCAAGGCCGAGCATGCACGTCGACGCGAGCAACACGCCGGCCAGCGCAGCAAGGGTCCTGCGGTCACCTTGTCCGGGGCCCGTGACAATCGCCTGGTGGTGGACTGGAGCAACTACACGCCGCCTGCGCCCAACAAGCCGGGTATCCACGTGCTGGACAAGGTCAGCGTGGAGACATTGCTGCCCTACATAGACTGGATGCCGTTCTTCAATGCCTGGGAATTCCGTGGAACCTATCCTGCGGTGCTCCAGGACAACGAAGTGGGTGAGGCGGCGCGCTCCCTGTTTGCCGATGCCCAGGCCATGATGGACAGGCTGGTTTCGGAGAATTGGCTGGAGCCCAGGGGCGTGCTCGGCCTGTTCCACGCCAACACCGTGGATCACGATGACATCGCCGTGTTTGCCAACGAGCAGCGTGACCAACGTATCCTGACCCTGCACAACCTGCGTCAGCAAAAGAACCTGCGACCGGGTCTGCCTCACTTGTCACTGGCGGATTTCCTGGCGCCCCATGACCAGGGCATCGCCGATTACCTGGGCGCCTTTGCGGTGACCGCCGGTCACGGTGTGGAAGAACGGGCCCGGGAGTTCGAGGCCTCCCATGATGACTACAGTTCCATCATGCTCAAGGCCCTGGCGGATCGGTTGGCCGAGGCCTTTGCCGAGTACCTGCATGAACAGGTGCGTCGCGATTACTGGGGTTATGCGGCGGATGAGTCCCTGGATAACGAGGCCTTGATCTCAGAAAGCTACCGGGGCATCCGTCCGGCCCCGGGGTATCCCGCCTGTCCGGATCACACCGAGAAGGCTTCCCTGTTCTCGCTGCTGGATGTGGAACGACGCACCGGCATCAAGCTCACCGAGTCCTTCGCCATGTGGCCCACCGCTGCCGTCAGCGGCTGGTACTTCTCCCATCCCCAGTCCAAGTATTTTGCCCTGGGCAAGATCGACCACGACCAGGTCGAGGACTACGCAAGGCGCAAGGGGATTTCAGTGGAGTTGGCCGAGCGTTGGCTGGCGCCGAATCTGGGGTATTAAAAAGGGGTCAGACCCCAATTTACGCAAGGTAAATTGGGGTCTGACCCCTTGGCTGAGCGGGTTAGTCTTCGACGCGACGCACCGAGGTCACCACGATGTCCTCCAGGGGAACATCCGAGTGACCGCGCTTGTTGCCGGTGGCCTGCTTGGCCATGGCGTCCACCACGTCCATACCCGAGACAACCTTGCCGAACACGGCATAGCCGAAATCACGACCGCCGTGATCCAGGAAGCTGTTGTCGGACAGGTTGATGAAGAACTGGGAGGTGGCGCTGTTGATGTCGCTGGTACGGGCCATGGCCAGTGTGCCGCGCTCATTCTTCAGGCCGTTGTCCGCCTCGTTCTTGATCGGGGCCTTGCCGGACTTCTGGTTCATGTCGGCGTCGAATCCACCGCCCTGTGCCATGAAGCCGGGGATTACCCGGTGGAAAATAGTGCCGTCAAAAAAGCCGTCGTCCACATAGGCGAGAAAATTCTCCGCGCTGATAGGGGCCTTGTCCTGGAATAACTCAACGTCAAAGTCGCCGAGTGTGGTTGAAAAACGCAGCATGCTGCCTCCGTGTTTCTTCTGGTGTGTTTGGGGTCGGCTGGAGTTCCGCCGGTGATGTGGCGGCGAGGGTAACACGCCTCGCCATCAATTGCTGGATCCGGGGGCGTTCTAGCCCGGCCACCGGCCGCTGCTGACCCGCAGGATTCCTGCCAGGTCCGGGTGGTGCTGGATATCCGTGAAGCCCGCCTCGGCAAGGATTTCGGCCACCTGTTCGGCCTGGTCGTAACCGTGTTCCATGAACAGGCTGCCGCCGGGATACAGGTGCCCGGGGGCTTCGGTGGCCAGCAGGCGAATGGCGTCCAGCCCGTCTGAACCAGCCACCAGGGCGGTGACGGGTTCGTAGGGCAGGCCGTCTTCTTCCAGGTGGGGGTCACCATGGGCCACGTAGGGGGGATTCGAGGCGACCAGGTGAAAGCGCTGTCTGCTTACCGCCTCGAACCAACTACCCAGGGCAAATTCCACATTGGCCAGTTCCAGCCGGCTGGCGTTGTAACGGGCCACCGACAGGGCGTCGGCGCTGACATCGGTGGCCACAACCGTGTCTTGCGGGCGTTCCGTCGCCAGGGCCAGGGCGATGGCGCCGCTGCCGGTGCCCAGGTCCAACAGGCGTCTCGGCGTCTCGTCCAGGCAGGCCAGGACCTGCTCCACCAGTACCTCGGTGTCCGGGCGGGGGATCAGGGTGTGCCGGTTGACCACCAGGTCCATGGACCAGAACTCGCGCCGCCCGGTGATGTAGGCCAGGGGTTCGCCCTGGGCGCGCCGGTGCACCATGCCGGTGAAGATATCGTAGCGTTCCTCGTCGGGCTGCTCCTCGGCATGTGAGAACAGGTAGCTGCGCGGTTTGTCCAGCACGAAGGCCAGCATCAGCTCCGCATCCAGGCGGGCTGAATCACTGATCTGTTCAAGGTTCTTGGCGGCTTCGGCCAGCAATGCCCCGATGGTCGGGATGATTCTGAATATCGGCATGGGCGCAATTGTAGCCGCATTCGTTACAATACGCGCATCGAGAAGAAGGGTCGGGGTTCCCGGCTCCAGAAGTGCTAATTGGGGATTACATGATTTACGACAGCGTACTGGATATGGTGGGCAACACGCCCATGGTCAGGGTTACCGGACTGGATACCGGGCTATGCGAGCTGTACCTGAAGCTGGAACTCATGAATCCCGGCGGCTCCATCAAGGACCGCATTGGCATGTCCATGATAGAAGAGGCGGAGAAGCGTGGCGAACTCAAGCCCGGTGACACCATCGTGGAGGCCACCGCCGGCAATACCGGCCTCGGCCTGGCACTGGTTGCCGCCCGCAAGGGCTACAAGCTGACCCTGGTGATCCCGGACAAGATGAGCCAGGAGAAGATATTCAACCTGCGGGCCATGGGCGCCCAGGTGGTGCTGACCCGTTCTGATGTTGCCCGGGGACACCCGGAGTATTACCAGGACCTGGGTCGCCGCCTTGCCGAGGAGAGCGGTGCGTACTTTATTAACCAGTTCGGTAACCCGGATAATCCCAAGGCCCATTACGACACCACGGCCCCCGAGATCTGGCGTGACATGGAACATCGCCTGGATGCGGTGGTGGTGGGGGTGGGCTCCAGCGGCACCGTGACCGGTATGACCCAGTTCTTCCGCGAACAGGCGCCAGGTGTGGAAATCGTGCTGGCCGATCCCAAGGGCTCGGTGCTGGCCGAGTACATCAAGACCGGTGAACTCACCGAGAGCGGGTCCTGGCTGGTGGAAGGCATAGGCGAGGATTTCATCCCCGATATTTGCGATCTCTCCCTGGTGAAAAAGGCCTACACCATCGACGATGCCGAATCCTTCGAAACCGCCCGTGCCGTGCTGCGCACCGAGGGCCTGCTGGTGGGTTCCTCCTCGGGCACCCTGATCGCCGCCGCCCTGAGATATTGCCGGGAACAGACCGAGCCCAAGCGGGTGGTGACCTTTGCCTGCGATACCGGCAACAAGTACCTGTCCAAGCTGTTCAATGATTTCTGGCTGGAAGACCAGGGCTTTATCACCCGGGAATCCCATGGTGACCTGCGTGACCTGGTGGGCCGACCCCATGGCGAGCGCGCCACGGTGGTGGTGGGTCCGGAGGATGTGCTGACCACGGCCCACAACCGTCTGCGTAACGCCGGGTTTTCACAGTTGCCGGTGATGGACGGGGATGAGCTGGTCGGCGTGCTGACCGAGGACGACATCATTCGGCACGCCTTCGGTCACCCGGACCTGATGAGTGCGCCGGTCTCCGAGGCCATGGAAACCTCGCCGGTGAAAGTGGACAAGGACCTGTCGGTGAATCACCTGGTGTCCATCCTGCATGCCCAGCCCTTCGCGGCGGTCATGGATGGTGACAAGTTCCTGGGCCTGATTACCCGCTCGGACGTGCTCAATTACCTGCGCAAGCAGGTCAGGACCGCCCCCACCCGCAACGGCTAGGCGGGCAGGGGTTCGCCCGGTCCCGAGGTGCTGGTGGCCAGGTCGTGCAGCAGTCCGGTGTGAAACTCGTACATCCAGCCGTGCAGGCTCAGTTGCCGACCCTCGTCCCAGGCCTCGCCGATCACCGGCAGAGCGGCCAGTTGACGCACCTGCTCGATGACGTTGAGTTCGCATAGTCGGTTCCAGCGATCATCGCTGTCTTCCAGCCTGGACAGGGTTGGCGCCTCCCGTTCTCCAAGAGCCCGTACCGGCGACAGCCATCCATCCAGGGCCCCGGCGCCGGCTGCCTCCATGGCGGCGTGTACGCCACCGCAACGGTAGTGCCCACACACCACGATATGCCTGACCTTCAGGGTGTGCACCGCAAACTGGATCACCGCCAGGCAATTGGGGTCGTCCGGTCGGACCAGGTTGGCGATGTTGCGGTGCTTGAACATCTCCCCCGGTTGCAGGCCGCAGATTTCATTGGCCGGCACCCGGCTGTCTGAGCAGCCTATCCAGAGAAAGCGGGGGTTTTGCGAGGCGTCCAGGCCGGGCAGGTAACCGGGTTGTTCGCGCTGGATGGTCTCGGCCCATTGTCGGTTGTTTGCGAAGATCTCTGGCAGGTAGCGCATCTGGTTTTCCTCGTCGGGTAATCCCGGGAGCCAGATGACCGCCATCTGCCACTCCCGTTTAGTCCAGGGTCGCGAGTTGCTCCGCCTGGTATTCCGAAAGCAGCGGGTCGATTATCTGGTCCAGGTCGCCCTGGATGATGGTATCCAGCTTGTACAGGGTCAGGTTAATGCGATGGTCCGATACCCGGCCCTGGGGGTAGTTATAGGTCCTGATCCGCTCCGAGCGATCGCCACTGCCCACCAGCGACTTGCGTTGCTGGGCCTGTTCGGCCTGGTGGCGTTCCTGTTCCGCGGAGAGCATCCGCGATTTCAACAGGCTCATGGCCCGGGCCCGGTTCTTGTGCTGGGAACGCTCGTCCTGGCACTCCACCACGATGCCCGTGGGCAGGTGGGTGATGCGCACCGCCGAGTCGGTCTTGTTCACGTGCTGACCACCGGCGCCGGAGGCGCGGTAGGTGTCGATTCGCAGGTCAGCCGTATTGATGTCGATCTGCTCCACTTCATCGGCCTCGGGCATTACGGCCACGGTGCAGGCGGAGGTGTGGATACGCCCCTGGGATTCGGTTTCCGGAACCCGTTGCACCCGGTGGGCGCCGGACTCGAATTTCAGGCGTGCATAGGCGCCCTTGCCGACCACCCGGGAGATGATTTCCTTGTATCCGCCGTGCTCGCCCAGGCTCTGGGTCACGATTTCCACCTGCCAGCCCCGGGTCTCCGCGTAGCGGGTGTACATCCGGAACAGGTCGCCGGCGAAAATCGCCGCCTCGTCGCCACCGGTGCCGGCGCGAATTTCCAGGTACAGGTTGCTGTCGTCATGGGGATCTTTGGGAATCAGGAACTTCTGCAGGTCCAGCTCCTGGGCATCCTTTTTTTCTTCCAGTGCCCTGGCTTCTTCCTGGCCCATTTCCCGCAGTTCCGGGTCCGGGTCACGACTCATTTCCTCGGCGCCCACCAGGTCATCCAGCAGGCTCTTGTACCCCTGGTAACTCTGCACCACCGGCTCCAGGCGCGCATATTCCTGGGACAATTCCCGGAACTTGTTCCTGTCGGCCATGGTTTCCGGATCTGATAACAGCTGCCCGACCTCTTCAAAGCGGTCTGCTACCTGGTCCAGTTTTTCACGTATGGATGCTTTCACGATAATCGCTATCTTGCTGACAGGAGGTGGCCAGGGCCGGGAGCCCTAGTTTACTTGGATTTGTCGTTCAGTCCGAACATATCGCGGGCCGCCCGGATCAAGTCGGTATTTCCGTCTTCACCTGCGCCACGCAGCTCGATCATCGGGCGATGGATGAGCTTGTTGGTCAACTGCTTTGCCAGCTGCTCCATGAGTTCCTCTACCGGCTTGCCGGAATTGAGGTGGCGCAGCGAATGGGCCAGCACCTGGTCCCTGATCTCTTCTGAGGATTTTCTCAGGGCCTGGATGGTCGGCACCGCTTCCAGGGTGCGCTGGGCCATCTGGAAGCGCGTGACCTCGGCGCTGATGATTTCCCGCGCCTGCTGGGCGGCAGCCTGGCGGGTCTTCATGTTTTCCTGCACCACGCTGTGCAGGTCATCCACGGTGTACAGGTACACGTCATCCAGCTCGCCAACCCCTTCCTCAATATCCCGGGGCACGGCAATGTCCACCATGAACATGGGCCGATTGCGGCGCGCCTTCAGCGCGTTCTTCACCATCTTGGTGCTCACCAGGGTGGTGGGCGCCGCGGTGGAGCTGATTACGATGTCGGATTCGGCCAGGTGGGCGGGAATCTCGTCCAGGGAGATGGCAAAACCGTCCACCTGGGTTGCCAGTTCCCGTGCCCTGTGCACGTTGCGGTTGGCAATGATGATGCGGTTCATGCCGTGGCCGTGCAGGTGACGTGCCGCCAGTTCAATGGTCTGGCCGGCGCCGATCAGCAAGGCGCTGTGGCGATCGAACCCGGCGAAAATCTGCCGTGCAAGACTGACTGCGGCATAGGCGACCGAAACGGGGCTGGTGCCAATCTCGGTATCCGTACGAACTTGCTTGGCTACCGTGAACGCATGCTGGAACAAACCGTTGAGCACCGGTCCGGTGGTGCCTGATTCGTGGGCGTCCCGATAGGCCTGTTTCATCTGGCCGAGGATCTGGGGCTCACCGAGGATTACCGACTCCAGGCCGCTGGCAACGTTAAACGTGTGCTCAATGGCAGCCAGGTCATGGACGACGAACAGGCTTTTCAGGGCCTCATCGGGCAGCGAGTGGAACGCCATGAGCCAGTCTTTGAGCTGGTCGGCCCCGTCGCCCTCGGTCTCGCAGTACAACTCGGTGCGATTACAGGTCGATACGATGAGAGATTCACGGACACCGGGCAGTTCCCTTGTCTGCCGTAAAGCAAGGGGCAGTTGCTCCGGTCCGAACGCGACTTTCTCGCGTACCGAAACGGGGGCAGTTCGGTGATTTATTCCAAGAATCGTTAAAGACATTCGGTCTGTTTATTTCCGCGCGGAGCGAAATTTTCGTGTATGCGTAGATTTATAACAAGTACGGAAGAGTCTTATGCTACCTTTCTTTGCCATGCAGTTTAGCGAAAAAAGACAAAATTTATGAGGCTATTTGTACTTATATCCCTCGTGGTAGCCCTACAGACCGGCTGTGCAGGCCAGTCTGGGCTTGGCCAGGATTCCCGGGAACTTGCGGAGACTCCTGCGCCGATGAGCGACCGTGGCGAGGCCACCTATCACCTGATGCTGGGTGAGATGGCTTTAAAGCGGGGGCAGTTGGAAGAGGCCGCGACCCAGTACCGCCTGGCGGCTGAACTGGATCCCGACCCGGAGACGGCGGAAAAGGCCCTTGAGCTTGCGCTGATGGTGGGAGACCAGGATGAGGCCCTGCTGTCGGCGCGCCGCCTGTACGAGTTGAGCCCCGGCCAGACAGAGCCGGCTTACCAGTACGCAAGCCTGTTGCTGGAGGCGGGCAAGACCTCGGCGGCGGTCCAGGTTCTCAGGGAACTGGTGAATATAAACACTGCCTCGGGTGAGCCTCATCCCGAGCTGATACTGCTGTCCATTGGGCTGGACATGGATGACAGCGCGGTGGCGCTGAAGACAATGAAGAAGGTGTTGGGCAAGCGTCCTGATTCCGCCGGCGCCCTGGTGGTTCTCTCCTCACTGGCCCTGGTTGCCGGGGAGGACGAGGCGGCCGAAAAATATGCCCGCGGGGCCATTGCGGCCGAGCCTGAGTGGAATGCAGCAA
>JBFFTZ010000083.1:0-8911 GCA_041571575.1 Gammaproteobacteria bacterium
ATGTCGATAACAGGCCCGGAGCAGGTCGGGCTCTCCGTGGGCTCCGCCAGACCAGATTGGCCCGACGGCGTGAATGACGAATTTCGACGGCAGGTCAAAACCGGGGGTGATTCTCGCCTCGCCGGTGGGGCAGCCGCCAATTGCACGGCAAGCCTGGACCAACCTTTCCCCCGCCGCAGCGTGTATGGCCCCGTCCACCCCACCACCGCCCGCCAGTCGACTGTTGGCAGCGTTCACAATGGCGTCCACCTCCAGGGTGGTGATATCCGCCTGGACGACCTGTACCTTCATAAGAATCTCCCGGGGATTGCCCCCGGGAGAAGTTTAACCCGCTTGGACCTTGCGCGACCTGCGACGGGCCAGGTCACTCATGCCACGCACAACTACCTGTGCCTGGGGCAGGCCGTTGAAGGTGGTGGCGGTGGAATAGGTATAGGCGCCCATAAACAGGCCGGCCAGCACGTCACCAACCTGCAACTCAGGCAGCGGCAGGGCTTCGCTCAGCATGTCGAAGCTGTCACAGGTCGGGCCGGTAAGCACGCTTGGACGCAGCTCACCCTCACCACCCAGGGGCACGAGCGGGTAGCAGGCGTCTTCGGTGACGATGCCATTGTAAGAACCGTAGATGCCGTCATCCAGGTAGTACCAGGGCTTGCCGCCCCGCTCCGCCTTGCCAATCACGCTTGCCAGGGCCGTACCGCTGGAGGCAACCATGTACCTGCCAGGCTCGGCAATCACCCGCACGTCGGCCGGCAGGCGGGCCAGGGCCTCGCGAATCGGCGCGCAGAAAGCATTGATATCGAATCCGGTGCGCTCGTAATCAGCCGGGAAACCACCGCCAATGTCCAGGGTGCGCAAAGAGCCATTGCCATAGGCATGATGGGTGGTCAGCAATTCCACGCACTGGTTGATCGCATGCACGTGCATCTCAGGCCCGGGAACCTGTGAACCGGCATGAAAACTGAAGCCGCGGACTTTTAACTTATGTCCGGCAGCCAGGTCCAGCAACCGCCCCACATCGGCCGGAGCACAGCCAAACTTCTTCGACAAATCGCATCGGGCACCGGGGTTCGGAAAAGAAACACGCAAAAGTATGTCCAGCTTGCCGCGGAAACGAGCCAGCTTCACTATCTCCGTCTCGTTATCAGCCACAAACGTTTTGCAACCAAAATCCAGGGCAGCACGGATTTCGCGGTCGCCCTTGATCGGGTGGGTGTGCAGGCAGCGATCGGCGGTCACGCCAGCCTCGCGCATCAGTTCCACCTCGCCGCTGGAGGCAAGGTCAAAGTTACAGCCCAGTTCGGCCAGGGTGGAGATCACCGCCGGGTAAGGCAGCGCCTTGACCGCATAAAACATTTGCACGCCAGGCAGTGCAGAGGTCAGCCTCTTGTACTGCAAACGCACCTGGGCCATATCCAGCACCAGCAGGGGCGTACCATGGCGGGCAGCCAGTCGCTTCCAGCCACTGGCCTGCAGGGGGCTCACGCCCGATGCGTTTTGTTTCACTTCAACCGATTCCTTGCTCATTAATTGCTTATCGCCTCCAGGATGAAAGCCGGCAGTGCAAACGCTGCCTTGTGTAATTCAGGTGTGTAATAGCGGGTCGCCAACCCGACTTCCTTGTAACGCTCACGCAGCACCTCAACGCCAACCTGCCGCAGGGAGGGGTCATCACTAGCCCAACCCAGCGTCATGTTACCGCCCACATAGGTGGGAACCGCTGCACAATAAAAATGCCAATCTTCAAACAGCGCATCGAATAGCCGCGCACTTTGCTTCACTTCTTCCTGCTGGAAAAACGGTACACCGTTCTGGGTAACCAGCACTCCGCCGGCGCTCAGTCGTTTCTGGCAACAGGCATAAAAACTCTCGCTGAACAACACTTCCCCGGGGCCAACAGGATCGGTTGAATCAACAATAATCAAATCCCAGGTCTGGGTGCCCTGGCGCATGAACTCGGCGCCATCTTCGATCACCACCGACAACCTTGGGTCATCAAAGGCACCGGCGGAGTGACCGGGGAAATACTCCCTGCTCATCTCAATCACAGCCTGGTCAATTTCCACCAGGGTAATCGCCTCTACGCCCGGATGACGGGCAACCTCGCGCAGGATGCCGCCGTCGCCTCCGCCGACAATCAACACCCGTCGAACCCGGCCATGAGCCAGCATGGGCACATGGGTCAGCATTTCATGGTAGACAAACTCGTCACGCTCGGTGGTCTGCACCACACCGTCGAGCATCATCACCCGGCCAAGCATCGCGTTGCGAAATATCACCAGGTGCTGCTGGCCCGTGTTCTGCTCATACAGAATTTCATCGGCCGTAAAGCGCTGGCCGTAATCAGGATACAAAGTCTCGACAAATTCAGTCATCCATCACGCCCCTGAGGTGTGTCTGCACCAGCGCGCGCTGCGGGGAGAAAACACTTTCCAGGTAGTCCGCTGCCAACTCGGGCCTCGCATCACCACACATGAAAATATCGAATGCCGCGTAGCCTCGCTCTGGCCAGGTGTGAACCGAAATATGGGATTCGGCCAGCACCGCCACGCCGGAGATTCCGCCTTCGGGAGTAAAATGGTGAAGATGAATATGCAGAAGGGTGGCGCCGGCAGCGACAACCGCCTGACGCATGGCCCGTTCCATCAGGTCCAATTGATCCAGCTTTTCAGCGTTGTAAAAATCCAGCAGCAAATGGGTGCCGGCAAAGGTAACGCCATTTCGAAAGACAAAATGGTCCTTGGCCGGAAAAGCCTCAACAGCCTTCACAACACAGCGAGAATCATTGTGGGAATCAAATGCGTCGGGGACAGCATGCAAATTAATTGCAGCCCCACGGGCAAGTGCGGTCATACCAGCCACTCCAGTCATCAGCAGTCAAAATTTAAAACCCGAACCGCTGTAATGTCTCAGTCGGCCGGCACGTTAGAAGCTCATAAAGCCCTGCAAGTTGTTAGATCGGCGGCGATGATAATCAAAATATTTCAATACACAAGAGTTTTTTTCGCTGGCTTTCTGGCCGGTGAAACGGGGCGGGATGGACGGGGAGCGAGAACCGGCGGCCGGGCAGACCGGGTAGCGGAAAAATTTACAGGAAATCTTTATTTTTCATGGCTTAAGAACTGTTTCCACCCGCGGACACCGCGTGGCATCTCGACGCATCAGGCGTCGCTCCGCAGGTGGCTGACGTCCTTGGCCAGTTGCTGGAGGCGGCCGATGGGATCCTCCATTTCCAGATACATTTGCTTTTGCGCAATTGGCAGGGGAAGCAGTTCTGCCAAGCGGTAGCCCAGCCAGCTGGCGTCATCCGGGTTCCGGGGGACATGGCCGTACATCGGGGTGAATTCTTCCAGTAGCCCCAGCACGACGGTGGCCAGATATTTAAGGGGTTCGGGCACCTCCAGTGAGGGTTCCGGGTCCAGCCAGATGACCTTGGCCACGTCCAGCCTGTCCGCTCTCTTGCTTACCGATTCGATTCGAAAGCGTTGCTCGCCCCGGGTAACAATCGCCAGCAGCCCATCCTCGCTACGGTCCCAGTCGATGATCCTGGCGGCTGTACCTACACCGAAAATATGATCGACACCGTGGGGAGATTCTTCCTGGACCCCGACCACCCCGAAACACGAGTCATGGCGCATGCAATGACTCACCATGTCCAGGTAGCGGGTTTCGAAAATTCGAAGTGGCAGAGGCCCTCCGGGATAGAGGACAACTCGCAGTGGGAAAATTGGAAATTCGGAACTCTGCATGCCTTAACAGATTGCCCTCAGGGCTTTCGGCAAGTTCACAGGCGGGGACACCTGGAAGCGATCACCCCGCCCGGCCGGAAGCTGACTCCTCCAATTGACTCAAGAGCTTGCCGTGCAAGCCACCGAAGCCACCATTACTCATCACCAACACATGATCACCCCTGCGCGCTTCAGCGACAACCCGGGCCACCAGTTCATCCACCTCCGTCTCTACCCGGGCTCGCTCCCCCAGGGGACTTAACACTGACGCCAGGCTCCACTGAATCCCCTCGGGCTGCATGGCCCAGACCAGGTCCGCGGCGTCCAGGGCGTCGGCCAGTTGGTCCTTGTGAACGCCCTGCTTCATGGTATTTGAGCGAGGCTCCAGCACCGCCAGGATGCGCTGTTCTCCCACCCGCGCCCGCAGGGCCGCCAGGGACTCGATGATAGCTGTAGGGTGGTGGGCGAAGTCGTCGTAGACGGTGACGCCGGCCGGTTTTCCCAGTAATTCCAGGCGGCGTTTAACACCGCGGAATTGCGCCATGGCCTCTGCGGCGGTTGGCAACTCCACGCCCGCATGACGTGCCGCCAACATCGCCGCCAGCGCGTTATTCATATTGTGCCGTCCGGGCATCGTGCCCTGGACCCTGGTAATTACCCGCCCCTTGTGAAGCACCTCGAATTCCGTGCAATCCGCGCACAGCGGGCGCGCCTGCCATTGAGCCTGGGGACACTCCACGCCACCAAAGCGCTGCACCGGGGTCCAGCATCCCTGGTCCAACATGTCATCCAGCTCGGGCTCTGCCCCATTGCTGACAACCAGGCCCTGCGAGGGGACGGTTCGCATGAGTTGATGGAACTGCCACTTGATGGCATCCAGGTCGGCAAAAATATCCGCGTGATCAAACTCCAGGTTATTCAGCACCAGCGTCCGCGGCAGGTAGTGCACGAACTTCGAGCGCTTGTCGAAGAACGCGGTGTCGTATTCGTCGGCTTCGACAACAAAAAACGGTTCATCACCAAGACGTGCTGTCACTCCGAAATTCGCCGGCACACCGCCGATGAGGAAACCCGGATTCAATTCCGCGTAGTCCAATATCCAGGCCAGCATGCTGGAGGTGGTGGTTTTGCCGTGGGTTCCGGCAATCGCCAGCACCCAGCGATCACGCAGCACATGTTCGGCCAGCCAGCGGGGGCCGCTGGTATAGGCGATCCCCTGGTTCAGCACTGCCTCCACCGCGGGGTTACCCCGGGACAGGGCATTACCAATCACCACCACGTCCGGAACCGGATTCAGCTGGGCCGGATCGTAACCCTCCACCAGCTCTATCCCCAGGGCTCGCAGCTGATCGCTCATGGGTGGGTAGACCTGCTGGTCCGAACCTGTCACCCGGTGACCGGCAGCCTTGGCTAGCGCCGCGATACCGCCCATGAATGTTCCGCAGATTCCAAGGATGTGAACGTGCATTCAGGCGCCGCCTCCAAACAACTGTGCGGTGACAAATACCGACAGGATAAATTCCGACATCACCAGGAGAATTCCGGCCGGCAGTGGAAGCTCCAGGGCTTCACGCAAGATATGCCCGGCCACCACCAGCGACAATATCAGCAATAGCAAGACGCCCAGGTTGGGCAGTGTCGCTGGAGGGGCGCCCTCGGGAATCGCGACAATCCACATATGCAGCGGCAAGCCGACAAGGGTCAGCAAAGTCCCTGTACCCCATAAAGCGGTCAGGGTCTGCACCGCCCGGGACAACTTGCCTTGCAGGGCCAGCAGCGCGACGAAGAACCCGGCCTCCAGAGCCAGCACCACGCTTAACTCTGCCAGCGCACCGCCCAGGCTGGGTATTTGGGTAAGAAACAGGGCGAGGCCGCTGGCGGTGTAGCACAGCAATGCGGAAACCATCAGGAATTGCGAAGCCGGCAGATCCTGGGGACCTCTCCGCAACATGATGATATCCAAGAATGCGCTAAGCAGCTGCTGCAAAACTGATTGTCCAACTGTTTGAATGAGGTTCGCTCATGATAACCTGACAGGCGCTACATTACTCGATCAGCCAATGACCCCCACTCGCCTATGACTACAAGACCTTGGGAAATCATCCGCAGCCCTGGGGAACTGGATCTCGCGCTCAATAAACTCGAGGGCTCCCACTTCCTGGCTCTGGACACCGAATTCATCCGCGAGCGCACCTACCAGTCGCGACTCTGCCTGGTGCAGATTGCCGACGTGGAAAACATTTTTCTGCTGGATACGCTGGCCCTGCCCTCCCTGGAACCGCTTGGTCGGCTGCTGGCGAATCCGGAGGTCACCACGGTGGTGCACTCGGCAAGGCAAGACCTGGAAATTCTCTATCAGATCTGGGGCGAACTTCCGGCCAACTTGTTCGACAGCCAGGTTGCCGCTGTGCTGTTGGGACACGGGGAACAGATTGGCTACAGCGCCCTGGTGAAGGAGTACTGCGGAGTGGAACTGGACAAGTCCGCCACCCGCACAGACTGGTCCAAGCGCCCCCTGAGTACCCGGCAACTGGATTACGCCGCCGACGACGTGCGATACCTGACCCATTTGTACCTGGCTCTGCAAAAAGAACTGGTGGAATGCCAGCGCATAGACTGGCTGGAAGCAGACTGTCGTCAGTTGTGCGAGCCGGCACTGTATGCGGCAGACCCCTGGCAGGCTCACCTGCGAGTCAAGGGCGCCCGTAGCCTGGACGGAGATGCCCGCAGGGTGTTGCGCTGGATCGCCGCCTGGCGGGAAGAACAAGCCATTAATCGCAATCTGCCCCGTCAGTGGATCATCAAAGATGCCGCGCTGATGCAAATCGCCTCGCAACAGGCCCACACCCGAATCCAACTGGCCCAACTGGACGAAGTCCCTGAAACATTCATCAATCGCTTTGGCGCCGAGATTGTAGAGACTGTAAGCAAGGCCCGGGAGGCGCCCCCTGAGAGCCAGGATGATCTTAGCGCAGCGGGCCCCCTCACCGGGAAAGAGAAGGAAACGCTGAACCGCCTGAAAAAAGCCCTCACCCGGCAGGCCGAGGCCATAGGCATAGCGCCTGGATTCCTGGCGCCGCGCAGGGAACTGGAACAACTGGTGCGCGGAGACCGGGATGTGCCAGCCACCCGGGGCTGGCGTCGAGAAGTAATCGGGTCATTGCTATTGGCGGAACTTGAAAAAAGCTGACCGGACCAGGCTGTGCGTTGGTGGCCGGTAAAAAGGAATAACACGGGCCAGTCATGAACAAAGAGTTCATCAATATCGTCGGCGCAAGTCAGAACAACCTCAAGCAGGTAGATCTGAAGCTGCCCCTGAACGAGTTCATCGTGATCACCGGCGTCAGCGGATCAGGCAAGTCATCCCTGGCCTTCGACACGATATATTCCGAGGGCCAACGGCGCTATGTGGAGACCTTCTCCCCCTATGCGCGCCAGTTCCTGGACCGTATGGACAAGCCGCGAGTGGAAAGAATCGAGGGCATCCCTCCGGCAATCGCCATCGACCAGACCAACCAGGTACGCACCTCCCGATCCACCGTCGGGACCATGACCGAAATCAACGATCACCTGAAGTTGTTGTTCGCCCGGATGGCCCGCCTGTACTGCAGTCGCTGCGCTGCGCCCGTGCAACGTGACAGCGCGGAAAGCATCCTAGAAAACCTGCTGTCCCACTCACAGGGCAAGCGCGCCATCGTTACTTTCCCCGTGCAGATTCCACACAATTTCAGTGAAGAGGAAATTCGCGGGTTTCTCAATGCCCAGGGATACACCCGGGTACACCAGCGCCGGGAACAACAACTGGACGTGGTGCAGGATCGCCTGGCCATAGAGGAAAAAAATCGGGCCCGCCTGTCCGAGGCCCTGGAAGCGGCGCTGCACAGGGGACTGGGACACGTGGCCGTGTTCTGGCACGAAAAAGACGACAAGGCTCAGAAGTTCTCCACCGAACTGCACTGTCCTGCCTGTGACCTGGACTACGAAGATCCCAATCAATCTGCCTTCTCTTTCAACTCGCCAATAGGCGCATGTGAAAGCTGCCGCGGATTCGGCCGCACTATGGGCATCGACTACGACCTGGTCACTCCGGATACAACCCTGACCCTGGCCAACGGGGCAATAAAACCCTTCCAGAGCCCCAGCTTCCGGGAATGCCAGAAAGACCTGGCCCGCTACGCAAAGCGACAGAAAGTGGCCCTGGACGTGGCCTGGCAAGACCTGCCCGAGCAGCACAGGCAATGGGTTATCGAGGGGGAGGGAGGCATCGACTCCAAGCGATGGTATGGCGTCAAAGGCTTCTTTAAATGGCTGGAGTCAAAAAGCTACAAAATGCATATCCGGGTCTTGCTGTCCAAGTACCGATCCTATGACCGCTGCCAGTCCTGCAATGGCGCGCGACTGAAAACCACGTCCCTGTTATGGCGGATAGGCAACCATCGTGTCGGCTCCCGGGTGCTGGCGCCGCGTCGGGTATTTCGACCAGTGGCCGTGCAGTGGTCGGAACAGGCCCTGGAACAGATGCCGGGACTTTGCCTGCACGATGTCATGGGAATGCCCATCACACAGCTGTCGGAATTCTTCCAGGAACTGAACAGCCGGGAGAAAAATGATGAGGCCACCAGCATGTTGCTGGCGGAGATCATCAACCGCCTGACCTACCTGTGTGAAGTTGGCCTGGGCTACCTCACCCTGGACCGGCAAAGCCGCACCCTCAGCGGTGGCGAAGTCCAGCGCATCAACCTGACCACCGCCCTGGGTACCTCCCTGGTCAATACCCTGTTCGTTCTGGATGAACCCAGCATCGGCCTGCATCCCCGGGACATTCATCGAATTGTCGGTGTGCTGAAGAAACTCAACCAGGCCGGCAATACCCTGCTGGTCGTGGAGCATGATCCCCAGGTGATGCTGGCTGCCGACCGGATTATCGATATGGGTCCGGGGCCGGGCGCCGCAGGCGGACAGGTGGTTTTCAACGGCAGTCCCTCGCAATTGCTACGCTCCAGAAAATCCCTTACTGCCAGCTACCTCAGGGCGGAACGTTCCGTCGCCGGCCGCATACGGACACCGGTGGAGGCCCCGACCGAAAATAACTGTCTGGAAATCCAGGGTGCCAGGGAACACAACCTGAAGAACATCAAGGTAAAAATCCCGCTGGGCAAAATCGTTTGCCTGACAGGTGTGAG
>JBFFTZ010000084.1:0-8837 GCA_041571575.1 Gammaproteobacteria bacterium
CCACCGCGGGGACCACGCAGGGTCTTGTGGGTAGTCGAGGTACCCACATCTGCATAGGGCACCGGGTTCGGATACAAGCCGGCGGCAACCAGGCCTGCCACGTGAGCCATGTCCACCATCAGGTAGGCGCCCACTTCATCGGCGATTTCGCGGAAACGCTGCCAGTCCACCACCCGCGAATAGGCGGAAAATCCGGCGATGACCATGCGCGGCTTGTGCTCAAGAGCCATGCTACGCACCTCGTCGTAATCGATTTCACCGGTATCCGGCTTCACGCCGTACTGCACAGCATTAAAAATCTGGCCCGAGAAATTGGGCTTGGCGCCATGGGTCAGGTGACCGCCATGGGCAAGACTCATGCCCAGAACAGTGTCGCCCGGCTTGAGCAATGCCAGGTAAACGGCGGCGTTGGCCTGTGAACCCGAATGGGGCTGCACATTGGCGTAACTGGCGCCGAACAACTGCTTCACCCGGTCGATAGCCAGGGTTTCCGCCACGTCCACGAACTCGCAGCCGCCGTAATAGCGCTTGCCCGGATAACCCTCGGCGTACTTGTTGGTCAACACCGAACCCTGGGCCTCCATAACCCGGGGGCTGGCATAGTTCTCCGAGGCGATCAGCTCAATATGCTCTTCCTGGCGGATGCGCTCTTTATCAATGCATTGCGCCAGTTCGTCGTCATAGCCGGCAATGGTCATTTCTCGGTCGAACATGCAAAGTCTCCGTAGTCACCTGCCCCGGGGGGGGCGATGGGACATCATCAAGGTCAATGGGCTAAAGGCGGGATTGTACCGCAGCCAGCGGCCCGTGAGGTCCCCCGGGCAGCCCCAAAATGACGAATATCCTCATCAACGGGCTCAGCAGTAGCCGCGGGCGGGCATCACGAGGCTGGTGATGAGCCCATAGCTTATTCATAATTGACAGTTTTTCCGGAAGCAAAACTCCATGGCCCAGTACGTTTATACGATGAATCGCGTCGCCAAGGTGGTGCCGCCCAAGCGCTTTATCCTGCGCGATATCTCCCTGAGCTTCTTCCCCGGCGCAAAGATCGGCGTCCTGGGTCTCAACGGCTCGGGCAAGAGCACCCTGTTGCGCATCATGGCGGGGCTGGATACCGAGATTGAGGGCGAGGCCCGCCCGCAGGCCGGGACCAAGATCGGCTACCTGCCCCAGGAACCCCAGCTGGACGAGACCAAGGATGTGCGGGGCAACCTGGAAGCTGCCCTGGGCGATGTCACCGCAGCCCTTGCCCGCCTGGAAGAGGTATACGCGGCCTACGCGGAACCGGATGCGGATTTCGACGCCCTGGCCAAGGAGCAGGCGGAACTGGAGAACATCGTCCAGGCGGCGGATGGCCATAGCATGGAGCGGACCCTGGAAGTGGCCGCCGACGCCCTGCGCCTGCCACCCTGGGACGCCGATGTTAGCAAGCTCTCCGGTGGCGAGCGCCGCCGTGTCGCGCTGTGCAAACTGCTGCTATCCAAGCCCGATATGCTGTTGCTGGACGAGCCAACCAACCACCTGGACGCCGAGTCTGTGGCATGGCTTGAGCGTTTCCTGGAAAGTTATCCGGGCACCGTTGTCGCGGTAACCCATGATCGCTACTTCCTGGATAACGTGGCCGGCTGGATCCTGGAACTTGACCGGGGTTACGGTATTCCCTGGGAAGGCAACTACACCTCCTGGCTGGAACAAAAAGAACAGCGACTGGAGATGGAAGAAAAACAGGAAGCCGCGCGGGTTCGCAGCATGAAGCACGAACTTGAGTGGGTTCGCACCAACCCCAAGGGCCGCCAGGCCAAGTCCAAGGCCAGACTGAAACAGTACGAGGAATTGGCTTCCCAGGAATTCCAGCGCCGCAACGAAACCAATGAAATCTATATCCCGCCCGGTCCGCGCCTGGGCGATGTGGTCGTCCAGGCGAAGGATCTGCGAAAGAGCTTCGGGGACCGCTTGCTGCTGGACGGACTGGACTTCAACCTGCCGCCCGGCGGCATAGTGGGTGTAATTGGACCCAACGGCGCCGGCAAGACCACCCTGTTCCGTATGCTGGTGGGGCAGGAAACCCCGGATTCCGGTGAAATCCGCCTGGGTGAAACCGTGCAACTGGCCTACGTGGACCAGAGCAGGGATTCCCTGTCCGATGAAAAGACCGTGTGGGAGGAGATTTCCGACGGCCAGGACATCATCAGGGTCGGGAACTACGAAACACCATCACGGGCCTATGTGGGGCATTTCAACTTCCGCGGCGCTGACCAGCAAAAGAAAGTGGGATTGCTCTCCGGCGGCGAGCGCAACCGGGTGCACCTGGCCAAGCTTCTGCGCTCTGGCGGCAACGTGCTACTGCTGGATGAGCCCACCAACGACCTGGACGTGGAAACCCTGCGGGCCCTGGAGGACGCTATCCTCGCGTTCCCCGGATGCGTGGTGGTTATCTCACATGACCGTTGGTTCCTGGATCGTATCGCCACCCACATCCTGGCCTTTGAAGGCAACAGTGAAGTGGTGTGGTTCGAGGGCAACTACCAGGACTACGCCGAAGACCACAAGCGTCGCAAGGGTGATGAAGCGGACCGTCCACACCGGATTCGCTACAAGCCCATACACAGCTAGTAATTCGTGATGCCGGCAGCGGGCCTTCCCGCCCCGGTCTCACGAAAAGGGTGTCAGGCGTTTGCGGAAAGGTATTTCTCCCGCCGGATGCGTTTGACCGGAAAGCCCCTGGCCTTGAGCCAGGCAACAGCTTCATCGATCATATTGGGGTTGCCACACAGGTAGACAATGTCCTGCTCCGGATCCAGTTCCAGTTCCTCGAACAGTCCCTGGACATAGCCCTGGCTTTCATATGACCGGGGCTGCCCGGGCATTTGGCGACTGTACCTGGCGTGCAGTCTAACCCCTGGCGTCACCCGGGCTGCGGCAAGAAAATCATCCGCGAACAGGAACTCTTCGCGGCTGCGCACGCCAATCAATACCTCCACCCTGGCATGGCTGTCTTTCATGCGCCCGGCCAACTGGGGAAGCATCGCCCGGTAAGGGGTGATACCCGTGCCGGTTCCCACCAGCACATACCTGTCGCAGTGCTCGTCGCGCAGGATAAAGCGGCCATATGGGCCACTGATGTTGACCTGGTCGCCTTCTTTCAGGCCAAACAGGTAGCGAGTCGCCCTTCCCTCTTCCACCGGCGCCACGGCTATCTCGAAATGATCTTCCCCCGGCGGATTCGCCACGCTGTAGCTACGATGCGTCTCTCCCTGCTGGTCCTGGAAATGGACATTGATGAAGTGACCCGGTTTGAAATCCAGGAGTTGGCCGTCCTGGCGCCTGAATCCCAGGCACAGCACGGTTGGGGTCACCATGCGGGCACCGGTCACTACTGCAGGAAATGTGTCAAACGCCATGCTGCCTCCTATGGGGCAATGTAGTAAGAGCCTCTCGTCACCGCTTACCGGGAATCGGTCATCACATTCCCCCTGGGCTCGGCGGGCTGCTATATTCAATGGCGACAGGACAATTCAATAAGGGAGAACTGAATGAAATCCAGGATGACACCGATCTTAGCACTGGGCCTGCTGGCGCTGCAGGGCTTTTCAAGCTCTGTCCCGGCAAACGAACAGAGCATGGCAGCCAGACTCAATGATGTCATTCACGGCGAGCAGCGCTCGGAGGCGAACATCGCCAGGGACCGTTACCGCCACCCGCGGGACACCTTGGAGTTCTTCGGCATGCAGCCCGATATGACGGTGATCGAGCTGTGGCCCGGCGGTGGCTGGTACACGGAAATCATGGGCCCTGCCCTGAAAGGCACAGGCACGCTGGTGGCCGCCAGCTTCGGCATGGACTCCAGCCCCGCCTACCGGCCACGCCTGCACAAGGAACTTCTTGAAAAGGTCGCCGGCAATCCCGAGGCATATGGCAGCGTCAAGGTCACTGAATGGCTGCCGCCGGAGAAGTCTTCACTGGGCCCGGATGGATCCGCTGATATGGTGGTGACCTTTCGCAATGCCCATGGCTGGATCTCAGCCGGTATCGAAAAGGATGTATTCCAGGCGATCTTCAATGTACTGAAGCCAGGCGGTGTCCTGGGCCTGGTTCAGCATCGCGCCAAGGAGGGCAGCGACCCGGTGGAGAGCGCCAAGAAAGGCTATGTACCTCAATCCCACATCATCGCCGTGGCCGAGGCGTCGGGCCTGGTCTTCGAAGCCAGTTCGGAAATCAATTCCAACCCGATGGACACCAAGGACTACGAAAAAGGCGTATGGACCCTGCCGCCCAACCTGGATCTCGGTGAGCAGGACCGGGACAAGTACCTGGCCATCGGCGAGAGCGACCGGATGACCCTGCGCTTCCGCAAGCCCGCTAAGTAGAGACCTCACCCGCCAGGGCCTTGTGGACGAAGTTTCGCAAGGCCCCGGCGGATTGAACTCCTGCGCTGCGGGAGATTTCCCGCCCTCCGCCAAACAACAACAGCGATGGGATAGAACGGATCGCGAACTGCGCTGCGACCGAGGGCAGTGCCTCGGTATCCACCTTGGCCACCAGGAACTCCTCGCCACTGACCGCCGCCAGTTTTTCCAGCTCCGGCGCCAGCGTGCGACAAGGACCACACCAGGCCGCCCAGAAATCTACCAGCACCGGCATGGTCGAATTTGCCACCATGGCCGAGAACTGCCCGGGACTGGTCACCTCCAGGGTAAGAGAAGGCCTCGGCAAATCCTGCTTACAACTCGCACACCGTCCCAGCTCATTAATTCTCTGCCAGGACAGTCGGTTGCGCTGCCCACAGGCCGTGCAACTCAACAAGACGCCTTTTTCATCAATACTGTAACTTGCCATTTCTCTCATCCTGCGGAGGTACCAAAAAAAACATGGGGGTGCATGAGACAAACTCAAGCCAGCCGTCCGGAGCCGTCTAATTTTTCAGCGCAAGTTTGAAAATATCCCGGGAGCAGATAGCATTGGGCGGCAACCGAGACCTTCCGATCACCGCGATCGTCGCCACCCCAAACAAACGGACCGAACATGACCCGAATTATTCGTTTCGACAGCGCCACCCCGGAGGTGAGCACCGGCCCGGTCAGCAACCCCCTGGAGGGCAAACCCCAGGCCACGACCCGGAATTTTTTCGCGTCCCCGGATCAGCACTTTTTCGCCGGTATCTGGGAATCCACCAAGGGTAAATGGCCGGTGAACTACACCGAGCAGGAATTCGTTCACATGCTGGCCGGTGAAGCCATCCTCACTGACGAACTAGGCCAGGCAGAACACGTCCGGGCGGGTGACAGCTTTGTTGTGCAGGCCGGCTTCACGGGCACCTGGGAGTCCCTGGGCGAGGTACGCAAGCTATACGCAATCTACGAATAAACTCTCGCTTTTACACGCCGGGGTGAGGACCATTACGGACAGCGTGAGACTCTGGCCCTGCTTCATACTGATCAGGTACTAGTCCGGCTGCACTATCGGCTATGCGGCCAGGGAGACGCACGCCAACATGGATACTGTCCAACTAGGCCTGCTGTTTTTTTGCGGATTTCTGCTATCGCGGCTGTTCGTGGTATCCCGGCTGCCCGAGCGAATCGTCCACAACCTGGTCACTCGCGAGTTGAACTTCGCGACACTCATATTCCTGTTGATAAGTCTCTCCGCATGCCTGTCGGTTCTTATTCCGAATGCGATCACTGCGATAACCGTGTTACCGATCATCACCTTACTGCAACGCCAGTGGCACCAGCACGGAAAAGACCACCAGGCCCGGGTCACAACCGCCCTAGCCCTGGCAGTTATATACGGGGCCAACATAGGCGGGGTCGGCGCGATCACGGCTACGCCGGCCAACGGCATCCTGGTGGCTTACGGCGCCGTGCAAGAAATACCGGGCGAGGGAATATTGCGCTTTGACAGCTGGTTGCTGTGGGGCCTGCCGCTGGCAGCCGTGCTGGTCGGAATAGGTTGGGCGGTAATCATGCTTACCCTCGCGGGTCGTCACGCAAGGGAGAAGGTTGAAGTTCTCGAAAACTGGACTGCGCCAAAATGCCGATCCCAGCGCCACGCACTGTGGATGGCAGCGGTGTTCTTCATCTGCGCGTTTGTCCTCTCAACGGCGATGAACTTCTGGAAACAGGAGCTGGTTCTGGGCCTGACAACCGCCTTGACGGTGATCCTGATCCTGGCGTTGTTCGTTATCCCCTTCGCGAACGATCAGGCAAAGTCCTCGCCCCTGCTGCGCCCATCAGACGTGGCATCCAACCTGCCCTTGCGAGGAATGCTTTTCGTGCTGGGCTTCGTGGCGCTTGCCACGACCCTGGTCTTGCTGGGAGCGGTACAGGCAATCGCCGGATTACTGGCCGATGCCCTGCCGGCGGACTTGCAAAGCCTTGGATCATTGGTGGTAATCGCCTTAACCACGTCATTTGCGACCGAGGCATTGAGCAACACCGTGGTGCAATTGGGAATGTTCGAAACCATCCTCGCCCATGGCTCAGAAGGTAGCGCGATGATCTACCCGATGATGGTAGTCACCCTGTCCTGCACCTGCGCATTCATGAGCCCCCTGGCAACAGGTGTCAACGGCCTGGTATTTGGCGAGATGCGCGGCGCGTCATTGTGGAGAATGTTAGTGGCAGGCGTATTCATGAATCTTGCCGCCGCGGTGACCATAGCGACCTGGGTGCACTGGGTCGTAGCCTGACCCCAGCGCACCCCGCCGGTTACTTGCCTACAACAATCTTGGGATCCATCTCACAGGACCCTACCGACACGCCGTAGTAATAGTCGCCTGCTTCCGCGCTGGCAGGAACAGGAGCCGTAAGAGAGCCTTGCGAATTACTGCTGTAATTTCGACCCGAGCCCAGGGGCGACTTATCCTTGAAATTAATCGAGAATTCTTCGCCACTTGTTGAATGCCAATGCAAAACAGTCGCTCCCGCCGTTGCACATGCGGTGCCAGGACCACCCTGACCTTCGCCACAGGAATCGCTCTCGTCATTCACCTCAACCGGGCAACCGTCCTGCACGACGATCTCAAGGCTGACATTGGTTACTGCCTGGCTGGAAAGACCAGCGCTCATCATGACCATTACAGTCATGACCAGAATTACCACCAGTAACTTTATGAGCATCGCTCTCTTATCTTTTTTTGTACTAACCATTTCGACTCCACTCTAGTTATCATATGACTTCGTCATTTCCTACCATCATCCGCCAAGGCTTCAAATCGAAGCCTGCCTTGAAGTGGATCCAGACCCGCGTCCACCGACAATAAATTTACCGGGTATCCCATCTCAACGGCCCGCATCAAGGCATCTTCGGCTTTCACCGGATTACCAGCCCGCACGTAAACCAGTGCCGCCTGGTAATAGTAATAATAATCTCCCGAACTGGCGGCTCGCGCTTTTTCCAATAATTCAAACGCTTTTCCGAAGTTCCCCAGCCCCGAATAAAACACCGCAGTCTGAACCATCAATTCATAATCGTTCGGATTAATGGCAAACTGCTCCTCGGCCAGCGTAATAGCTTTGTTATAGGCAGCTTCGGCCTTATTCCATCCGTCGGGTATCTGGCGATATGCCTCGCCCTGGTTACCCCAGTTCTGTGCGGAGTTGGGAGCAAGCTCCACTGCCTTGGCATACATCTCCACCGCATCTTCAAAGCGCCTTAGATAAAAATACATGCTTCCGATGTTCGCGAACAGGTTTGGACTGCTTTTAATTGCAGCCAGCTTGAGCCAGATTTCGGCGGCACTCTGCAAATCCCCCTGTAAATAATATGCCGAGCCCAGGTTGCTATAGACTCCCCAGTCGTCCGGAATCCGCTTGATCACCTCGTTATAATTGTTGATTGCCTCCTGAAACAGCCCATTGTGAAAATAAAAATTTCCCAGCAACTTGTAGCCTTGACCGAAGCCCGGATCAATCTCAATCACCCTCTTGAACTCTGCCTCTGCCTCCACGGGGAGCCCCTGGGCGGCAAGTGTTTCAGCCCGCGCCAGGATAGCCTCCACCATGCGGGGCTTTAACGCCAATGCCCGGTCGATCTCTGCCATGGCCTGTTCGCTCTGCCCTGACAGCAAATACAGCTGACCCAGGGCCAGGCTGACCTCGGCGGATTTGCCGTCCCTGGTCATGGCGCGATTACAGGCTTTTTCCGCATCTTCAAACAGTCGAGTGTCGGGATTATCCTCATACTGCCTCAAACGGGTTTCGCAAATACCCGCGTAGGCCAGACCAAATGCCGGGTCCAGCTTGAGTGCCTGCTGGAACTGCGTTGCTGCATTCTGCAAATTTCCCTCGTTCCGGGGTCGCCTCAGATAATCACGCCCTCTAAGGTAAGCATCATAGGCTTCGAAATTTTTCGTAGGCTGCTTTCCAAGCGCTTCTTCCAGATTACTGCTCATGACAACTTTCAGGTTCCGCGCCACCTGTCGCGCAATATCACTTTGCACCGCGAACACGTCCGTGGTCTCCCGGTCATAGGTTCCCGACCACAAGTGAAATCCACTAGTGCCATCAATCAGCTGGGCGGTAATCCGCATGCTTGTTCCGGACAGGCGCACGCTTCCTTCCAGCACATAATGAACGTTCAACGTCTGTGCAATATTCTTGATGTTCTCGTCTTTACCTTTGTAATAAAACGAAGATGTCCTGGACGCGACCTGCAGATCGCCCAGTTGGGCCAGTACATTCAAGACCTCTTCTGTCAGACCATCGCTAAAATACTCGGTGGCCTTGTCATCACTGAAATTAACGAAGGGAAGCACTGCGATCGACTCATCGGCTGGCGCTTGAACTTCCGACGTCGATTCTGTCGCAGTGAGCAGGTATGCGCCTATTCCCACCCCG
>JBFFTZ010000085.1:0-8828 GCA_041571575.1 Gammaproteobacteria bacterium
TCGTTGATGGTGTAAGGCTCGCCTTCATCAATGTTCAGGGTGATGAAGATATCTTTGCGATCTGGCGATATTGCCACCTGTGTAGAGGTGATTTGGAAATTGGCGTAGCCACGATCCATGTAGAAGGATCGCAGCTTCTCCAGGTCTCCGGTAAGACCCTCGCGATCATAGCGATCATCACTTTTGTAGAAAGACAGCCAGTTTGGCGTCTTCAATTGGAAGTCCTCTACGATTTCTTCCTGGGTGAACCGCTCGTTGCCCACCACGTTGATCTGGCGGATCCGGGCCCGGTCACCCTCCACCACATTAATCGCAATATCGACCTTGTTGCCTTCCACTTCTGTAACGGTGGTGTCGATGATCACTGCGTACTTTCCGCGGCTGAAATACTGGTCGGTAAGGAACTGCTCCACTTCGTCCAGGGTGGACTGTTTAAAGGTTCTGCCCCGGGCCAATCCGACACCACGCAAACTTTCCATCAACTGGTCGGTTTCGATGTCCTTGTTGCCGTCAATGGTAAAGTTTTCAATCGACGGACGTTCGATGACCACGACGATCAAGGTGTCACCGTCGCGACGGAACTCCACGTGCTTGAAGAACTCCGTGGCGTAGACAGCGCGTATCGCCTCGGCAATACGCTTGCTGTCCAGCTTGTCGCCGATATTCACCGGCAGATAATTAAATACCGTACCCTCGGAAATTCTTTGCAGGCCCTCAACCCGGATATCCCTTACCGTAATCAGGTCCTCGGCGCTTACCGACATTGCCGGAATGCAAAGCGCGGTGAACAGCAAGGCTCGCAGGAAGAGGTTTCTTATTCTTGAGGTCAGCATCAATCAATTAATCCAGCAGGCGGGCAATATCGTTGTAAAAAGCAAAGGTCATCAGTAGTGCCAGCATCAGGAGTCCAATCTGATGACCGACCATCTGGATTCTCTCCGGCAGCGGCTTGCCGGTGACCAGTTCGGCGAAATGGTACAGCAACTGCCCCCCATCAAGCATGGGAACCGGCATCAAATTTATGATGCCCAGGCTAATACTGACTACGGCAAGGAAACTCAGAAAGGCGACGAACCCCAGGCTGGCGCTAAAACCGGCATACTGCGCGATATTGATAGGGCCGCTGATATTCTTGGGTGAAACCACCCCCTCCAGCATCTTCCATATCATCCTCAGGGTCAGGGCCGACATCTCCCAGGTCTTTGTCATTGCGACGGGAATTGCTGCCAGAACGCCATAATTCGTACTTGCGTACATGGACTCTGGCACCGGATCCGGCCTGACCCCTTCAACCCCTATGCGCCCCACTGTACGCCCGTCTCGCTCCATGCTGCCCACGTCCACAGTCAGCATCTGGGGGCCGCTATCACGCTCAACATGCAGCACCACCTGCTGTCCTGCGAGGTCTTGAAGTAGTTCTACCAGCTCGGGCCAGTCCGCCACCGGAACCTCACCAACCGCGACAATTCGGTCGCCATTGCGCATTCCGGCGCGCTGGGCAGGTCCATCGGCATCCACCTGCTCTATCCGGGCCGGCCAGTCTGGCCGCCAGGGCAGCATTCCAAGACCACTAAACAAGGCGCCGGGCTCGGTAAGCGAGGACTCCTGTCCCGACGCATCCAGCACCAGGTCGCGGGATGTCCCGTCTTCGCTGTGGACCTTGATCCCGATCCGGCCGTCGTCCAGCAGATCATCAAGCAAGACCAACAAGGTACCTTCCCAGGTATCAACCTTCTGGCCGCCAACCTGGACAATCCGGTCCCCGCCCTGCATCCCTGCCTCGGCAGCGATGGAGGCAGGCGTCACCTCACCTACCACTGGAGCCAGCCCAGGCACGCCGGCAACGAACATGATCCAGTAGGCGACGATCGCGAACAGGAAATTCGCCGCTGGGCCGGCAGCCAGCACCGCCATGCGGGCCCACATGGGCGCCTGGTTGAAACTGCGCTGGCGATCCTGCTCGGGAACATCCCCCTCGCGCTCGTCCAGCATTTTTACGTAGCCGCCAAGGGGGATAGCCGCCAACACCAGTTCCAACTGGTCAGGGCCGACCTTTTTCATCCAAATGGGCTTGCCGAATCCGATAGAAAAACGCAAAACCTTGATTCCGACTTTTCTCGCCACCCAAAAGTGGCCAAATTCATGCACGGCGACCAGCACGCTGATCGCCAGCATGAAAGAAAGTATTGAAATCAAGATGTTACTCAATTCTTAGCTATCCTGTTTGGGGCTCTGGAGAGCCGTGGTCGCCGGTGGACCCCCGTGGGTCCAACTGGGCATTGTACCTACTGAAGGGCTTGTTCGCTTCACTTAGACCACAAACATGGCCAAAGGGTCAGTTTCCGCTCAATTCAGTCCAGGGCGCCCACCCCACGAGAACGCGCCAAACGTGTTTAACGGGTATTCAGTCGGAAAGGCCAACAACCATCAGGCCCAGGGCCAGGAACGGAGCGGCCGCAGTCAGGCTGTCCATTCTATCCAGGATTCCTCCATGACCGGGCAATATCCAGCCACTGTCTTTCAAGCCCGCACTGCGCTTGAAAACACTGACGGTCAGGTCTCCGACAATCGAAACCATGCCGCACAGCAGGGTCAGGGGTACGAGGACTGCCGGGGCAATGCCAAACCACTGACTACCAGCGAAACCCACAACCGCGCAGGCCAACATGCCGCCCACCACACCTTCCCAGGTTTTCCCGGGACTGACCTGGGGCGCCAGTTTGTGCCGGCCCAGGGTACGACCCACAAAATATGCGCCTACATCAGCCGACCAAACGATACAGAACGCATAAAGAACCCATTCGGGACCACGGTCATACCGGGTCAGCAGGGTACTGATGGCCAGCCAGGCGAGGCAGATAATCAACACACCAAAAAGCGCGTTCAGCCACCTGGGAATAGTCACCGGATAGCGCAGCACCCAAACCAGGGCCAATAGCCATGCCGGCAGCGCCAAGTGCAGGACCCAGGTCCCTAAACCGCGAGTGTCCAGCGAACCCACCAGCACGAAGACCGCCCCCGTGAGCAGAACAAAGCCGGCTTTCTGCATGGCTCCCTTGCACTGGAAGAAACCGGCCCATTCCCAGGCTGCGACCAGGTACATGAGCCCGAAAAATCCCACACCATAGGCTACCGGCAGGAAAAACAGCACCCCAAGGATAAGTGGAGCGAGCACAAGCGCCGTAGCTAATCGGGTGAGCAACACCTATTCCGCTCCCGCCGCATCCAGCACTTCGCCAAAACGTCTCTCGCGTCCGGCAAAACTGTCTATGGCCGCGTCCAGGTTGGCATCGCTGAAATCCGGCCACAGGCAATCCTGGAAAACCATTTCTGTATACGCAAGATTCCAAAGCAGAAAATTGCTGATTCGGGTTTCACCACCGGTGCGAATGAATAAATCCGGGTCCGGCTGACCAGACAGGGACAGGTATCGCGAAAAACTCTCCTCATCCAGGTCATCGGCAACCAGGCGTCCCGCCTGGGCGTCAGCGATAGCCGACTTTGCCGCGTTCACGATATCCCAACGACCGCCATAGGACAGGGCAATATTGAGCAGCATCCGGGTGTTATTTCGGGTGAGTTCCTCAGCCTGTTCTAGCTGCTTGCGAAGCTTGTCGTTCAGGGTGCTGCGCTGTCCGATAAAACGCACCTTGATGCCTTCCTTGTGCAATTCCCTGACCTGTTTCCCCAGGGCTTCGACAAATAGCTGCATAAGGCCGACTACTTCTTCCTTGGGGCGCTTCCAGTTCTCACTCGAAAATGTGAACAGGGTCAGAATCTTTACGCCACGCCTGCCGCAGGCCTCCACAACCTCTCTGGCTGCCTTCACGCCGGCCCGATGACCTGCCTGACGCGGCATACCCCTGGCCCGGGCCCAGCGCCCGTTGCCGTCCATAATGATTGCTACGTGGGCCGGTATTCCAGCGCCTCCCTGCCCCACGCGGTCTTGCGATGCTTTCACTCATCGTCCCCTTCTGGGCTCAAACCGGAAATCAGACTTCCAGCAATTCCTTTTCCTTGTCAGCCAGCACCGTATCGATCTTGGCGACGAACTCGTCGGTAAGCTTCTGGACGTCGTCTTCGCCCTTGTGCTCTTGGTCCTCGGAAATCATCTGTTCCTTCATCAATTCTTTGATCTGGCCGATGGCATCACGACGAATATTCCGGATCGCAACACGGGCACCCTCAGCCTCGCCCCGCACAACCCGGATCAAGGTGCCGGCAGTAGCAGGATTCAAGCCCAGGTCGGAACTCATGATGGCCTTCTCGATCACGGCCACCATCGGCTTTTCCCAGGGAGAGATAGTCAGTGTGCGGGAATCTTCAACCGCCACATTGGCCACCTGGGAAAGCGGGACCTGGCTCCCGTAATACTCAACGGTAATGTGGTCCAGCAGACTGGTGTGCGCCCTTCCGGTGCGAAGCTTTTTCAGGTCGGTGTCAAAGGAAACGACGGTCTTGCCCATACGGTCCCTGGCGTCTTTGGTAATATCGTTAATCATTCCTCGAATCCCGCTTGGTTGCTGTTGGTGACAAGTGTACCAACATCCTCTCCACGTACCAGCCTGAGCAGGTCTCCCTCATTGTTCACGTTGAAAACCCGCAAGGGAATTTTGTTGTCACGGCACATTACCAGGGCTGTGGCGTCCATCACAGCCAGCTTGCGGTTCAAGGCCTCGTCAAAACCCAGGGTTTTGTAACGCCTGGCACTGGGATCTTTCACCGGATCGGCAGTGAAAACCCCGTCAACCTTGGTCGCCTTTACCAGCAGATCAGCATTGATCTCAATGGCCCTCAGGCTGGCTGCCGTGTCGGTAGTAAAAAACGGGTTGCCGGTTCCAGCCGCAAATATACAGGCGCGACCCTTTTCCAGGTGGCGGACAGCACGACGGCGAATATAGTCTTCACTGACCTCATTGACCTTCAAAGCTGACATGACCCGGGCGAAGATGCCCAGCCTTTCAAGAGCATCCTGGAGCGCCAGCGCGTTGATGACCGTCGCCAGCATTCCCATGTGATCCCCTGTCACCCGGTCTATTCCTGCCTTGGCCAGCCCTTCCCCGCGGAAGATATTCCCGCCACCGATGACCACGCCCACCTGGACGCCTTCTTCAATAATGTCGCGTATTTCCGCCGCAACCCGGGCGATCATCTTTGGATCTATTCCATAATCCAAAGACCCCATCAGGGCCTCGCCGCTGAGTTTCAAAAGTATGCGCTTCTGCTTTTCGCCTTGTTTTGCCATGACCGGGGTCCACCTTGGTACGGAATAATTAAAGTTCCGGCTAAAAAGAACCCCGCATTAGCGGGGCTCTTTTGGTTTTCATATTAGCATGTGACAGCAATCGGTAACGTCATTCGCCCCTGACCTGGGCCATGACTTCTTCAACGAAATTATCGGCAGCCTTCTCAATGCCCTCGCCCACTTCAAAGCGGAGAAAAGACAACACTTCAGCCTGGTTATCCTTGAGCAGCTTGGCCACGGTAATGTCGGGGTCCTTGACGAAAGGCTGACCCACGAGGGTGATTTCCGCGAAAAACTTCTTCAGCCGGCCGACAACCATCTTCTCGACGATTTCTTCGGGCTTGCCTTCCTGGCGGGCCTGATCCATAAGAATTTCCTTCTCATGGGCGACCTGCTCTGCAGGGACCTCGGACTCAACCGCATACTGGGGACGACTGGCAGCCACGTGCATGGCCACATCGCGGGCCAGTTCCTCGGAACCGCCTTTCATGCATACCAGCACGCCGATGCGGGTGCCGTGAGAATATGAACCCAGCACATCATCCGATTCGGCAATAGCGAAACGACGCACCTGGATGTTCTCGCCAACCTTGGCAATCAGGGCGCGGCGAGCATCTTCAACACTCTGGCCACCTGCCATTACCGTGGCGTTGAGAGCGTCCAGATCCGCAGGCCTGTTAGCCAGTACGGTAGCCGCAATGGACTGGGCGAAATCGGCGAAGTCATCGCCACCGGAGACAAAGTCGGTTTCTGAATTGACTTCGACGATGGCGCCTGAGCGGCCGTCTTCAGACACTTCAACCACCACACGTCCTTCGGCCGCGATACGACCAGACTTTTTGTCGGCCTTTGCCAGACCAGCTTTACGCATATTGTCAGCAGCAGCGTCCAGATCACCATCGACCTCGACCAGCGCTTTCTTGCATTCCATCATGCCGGCTCCGGTGCGTTCCCGGAGTTCCTTGACCATTGATGCAGTTACAGTCATTCGAAAAAATCCTCGTTGATTTTGAAAGCGTCCCGGAGCGAACCCCGGGGGCAAAAAGCACACGCCAGGGCGATTACTCGCCCTTCTCGGCCTTCTCAGCCTTGGCAGGAGCTTCCTTCTCGGCCTTCTCAGCCTTGGCAGGAGCTTCTTTCTCGGCCTTCTCAGCCTTGGCAGGAGCTTCTTTCTCGGCCTTCTCAGCCTTGGCAGGGGCCTCTTCGGCGGCCTTCTCAGCCTTGGCGGGAGCCTCTTCGGCGGCCTTCTCAGCCTTTTTGGCCGGAGCCTTCTTGGCAGCCGCTTTCTTGGCCGGAGCCTTCTTGCCAGCCGCCTTCTTGGCGGGGGCCTTCTTGGCAGCCGCTTTCTTTGCGTGGCCTTCTTCGTCTACTTCAACGAACTCATCTTCACCAATGTTGGCTTCAGGAGCGGTGGCCTTACCTTCGATCACCGCATCAGCCATGCCGGCCGCATACAAACGAATGGCGCGCATGGCGTCATCGTTGCCAGGAATCGGGTAATCGATTTCTTCAGGGGAGCAGTTGGTGTCAACCACGCCTACAACCGGGATACCCAGCTTTGCAGCTTCCTTAAGCGCAATATTTTCGTGGCCGATGTCGACCACAAACAGCACGTCAGGAAGGGAATTCATGTGCTTGATGCCGCCAAGACTGCGGTCCAGTTTCTCTTTCTCACGACGCAGGCCAAGCACTTCTTTCTTGGTCATTTGCTCGAAAGTACCGGCTTCTTCCATCGCTTCCAGGTCAAACAGGCGCTTGATGGACTGGCGAATGGTCTTGAAGTTGGTGAGCATGCCACCCAACCAGCGCTGGCTGACATAGGGCATACCGCAACGATCGGCTTCTTCACGAACGGAATCACGAGCGGAACGCTTGGTTCCCACGAACAGCACCTTGCCGCCGTCGGAGATAATTTTCTGCACAAAGCCCTGGGCTTCCTGGAACATCGGCAGGGAGCGCTCGAGATTGATAATGTGGATCTTGTTACGCTCACCGAAGATGAAAGGGCTCATCTTGGGATTCCAGTAACGGGTCTGGTGACCGAAATGAACGCCGGCCTCCAGCATTTGACGCATGGATACGTTTGACATCTTAACTTCCTCTAAGGGGTTGGACCTCCACGCATCCCAAACGATAACCCTTTGATTTCCCTGTCTTTAGGCGGAAAACCGGGGGCACCCAACCGTCTGTGTCGATGCGTGTGTGGATTAAATTGCTAAAAAAGCGCGGGCTTTATACCATGTTCGGCCGTTTCCAACAATTACTTACGTACTTTATCACTTACTTCTTGTAGTCCAGTTGCCCTGCTTTTTCAGCAGTACATGAGCCCAATCCAGATTAAAGCCTATGAATGTCACGATAAAAACCCCCGAAGAACAGGAAAAGATGCGCGTTGCCGGCCGCCTGGCCGCCCAGACCCTGGATATGATTGGCCAGCATGTGGAGGCGGGAGTCACCACCGACGAACTGGACGCGCTCTGCCACGATTACATCGTGAACACCCTGGATTGCATCCCTGCCCCGCTAAATTACAAAGGTTTCCCGAAAAGCATCTGCACCTCGGTGAACCATGTGGTCTGTCACGGCATTCCCGGTGATAAACGCCTGAAAAACGGCGATTGCGTAAACATTGACATCACCGTAATCAAAGACGGTTATCACGGCGACACCAGCCGAATGTTTACCGTGGGCAAGGTCCCGGTCATGGCTGAGCGACTCATCAAGATCACCCATGAAGCCATGTGCGAGGGAATCCGGAAAATCCGCCCCGGCGCCCGCCTGGGCGATATTGGCCACGCCGTACAGACCTACGCCGAGAACCACAATTTCTCCATCGTGCGCGAGTACTGCGGACACGGTATCGGCAAGGTCTTTCATGAAGACCCGCAGGTACTCCATTACGGCAAGCCCGGCCAGGGAATGGAAATTCTTGAAGGCATGACCTTCACCGTTGAGCCAATGATCAATGCCGGTCGGCGGGCGGTGAAACTTCTGCCCGATGGCTGGACGGTCGTGACCAAGGATCACTCCCTGTCGGCCCAGTGGGAGCACACCGTCCTGGTCACTGCTGATGGCTACGAGGTCCTGACCCTTGGCGCCAGCGGTAAAATGTAAGTGAAGCCTGAGCCACGCAAACCCGATTCCAACAAAAACGTCGAGCTGCGCCCGCTGCTGGGGGAACTTGACCGGCGCCTGGAGGCTGACGAACCCGCCATCGGCTGCTTCAAATCCTGCCTGATACAGGGCGCCAGCCAACTGGAAACCGCTTTCCTGGCGGGATCGCCCGTGGAGCCCCTGGTCTGCGGACGGGCCAGGTTGGTTGATGAAGTGCTGCTCCGGGCCTGGGCATACCACACTGGCCAGCCCAGCGAGCTGTCCCTGGTGGCGGTTGGCGGCTATGGCCGGGGCGAACTCCACCCCGCTTCCGACATTGATGTAATGGTGCTGGCGCCGGAGGGCGGCGCAAGTCCCTGGCGAGAACAGCTGGAGGCGTTCTTCACGTTCCTCTGGGATATCGGGCTGGAGGTGGGACAAAGCGTCCGCACGGTAGCCCAGTGTGAGCAGGAGGCTGCGGCGGATATCA
>JBFFTZ010000086.1:0-8781 GCA_041571575.1 Gammaproteobacteria bacterium
ATTCTGATAGTTCAGTGCTTATCACTGGCGAGTCCGGTGTTGGGAAAGAGGTCGTTGCCGACCTGGTTCATCATAACAGCAAGCGGGCAAATGGTCCCTTTATAAAGGTTAATTGTGCAGCCTTGCCATCAAGCCTGAACACCAATAGCTGGTTCACCATCTCTGTGGCGCCTGGCGGATACACAGCGCCAAGGAATAATGGAAATGTTCCGCCCCAACCCGCCATCACCGCAACATACTGAACGCCGCCAACCTGATAGCTGATGGGTGCGGCAACGATGCCAGTCTGTGAGGGGAAGCTCCACAACTGCTCACCGGTATCCGCGCTTAGCGCCAGGAACTGACCCAGCGGGGTTCCCTGGAATAGCAGGTTGCCGGCCGTGGACAGCATTCCACCATTCCACGGACCGGGGTGCTCCACATGGAAAGCTTCTTGCTGGGTTACCGGGTTCCAGGCAATGATCCGGCCCTTGATCATGGCGGCCAGCTGCTGGGCAACCTCCGGATCTTCGGGCATCGCCGCCAGGCTCGGATCCACTCCAAGGTTCCAGTATCCGGGTGCATATTTGAAATCCTGATCCTTGCCATAGACAAACGGCACTTCCTGGGCCGGGATGTACACCAGCCCGGTATCAGGGCTGTAGGTCATGGGATGCCAGTTGTGAGCACCAAATGGCGACGGCAAGGCAAACGAAGGCGCGTCCGCAAACCTGGCCTGGGGCGTCTCAACCGGGCGTCCGGTCTCCATGTCCACGTGACTTGCCCAGGTGGTCTGGACAAAATTCCGGGCAGAGATCAGTTCGCCAGTCTGGCGATCAAGAACATAGAAGAATCCGTTCTTCGGAGCCTGCATCAGCACCTTGCGCGGCTTTCCGTCAATTTCCAGGTCGGCAAGAATCATGTGCTGGGTGGCGGTGTAATCCCAGCTGTCACCCGGGGTGGTCTGGTAATGCCACACATAGGCCCCGGTATCGGGCTTGAGAGCCACGATAGAGGAAAGAAACAGGTTGTCTCCGCCGCCCGGACTGCGGATGTGGCGGCTCCATGGAGAACCATTACCCACTCCGATATACAGCAGGTCAAGCTCCGGGTCATAGGCCATGGAATCCCAGACCGTACCGCCTCCGCCAATCTTCCACCACTCACCGCCTTTCCAGGTATCCGCGGCACCCTGGAGCACCTCGGATTCAAATGGCAGGGAGGGATCGCCAGGCACCGTGTAGAACCGCCACACCTGCTCACCGGTATCTGCATCGTAGGCGCTGACGTAACCGCGAACCCCCAGCTCGGCCCCGCCGTTTCCGATCAGTACCTTGCCCTTCACGACTCGGGGGGCGCCCGTAATGGTATAGGGACGTTCTGGATCGGTAGTCTGAACACTCCATTGCTGCTCGCCGGTCTTAGCGTCCAGGGCAACAAGGCGTCCATCCAGCGTGGCGACAAATATGCTTTTACCCCAGGCCGCAACGCCCCGGTTCACCACATCACAGCAGGCGTAGCGCGCCCATTCCGTGGGCACCTTGGGGTCATAACTCCAGAGCAGTTCTCCGCTGGCCGCATCCAGCGCATAGACCAGGCTCCAGGGACCGGTTGTGTAGAGCACACCATCGAACACCAGTGGAGTGGCTTCGGTTCCACGGGCTGTGGGGAGGCGATAAGACCAGGCCAGGCCGAGACGGCCGACATTGTCGCTGGTGATTTGTGCGAGAGGACTGTAGCGCTGCTCGTCGTAGGTGCGACCATGGCTGAGCCAGTCGCCTTCCTCAGCGACAATAATACGCGCCTCGGTGACACCTGCTGCAGGCGCTGAAATTGTCACGTCTACAACATGCCCGCCATCCTCTGGGCTCTTGCCGCAAGCGGCGAGAAACAATCCGAGCGCGGCCAGCGCCAATCCCTGCACGCCGCGGCTACCCAATCCGGGCCTCTGCGCAATCTCTAATCTCATGTAGCCTCTCCATGAACTCTCTAGTCGGCGCGAACCACCATCTGGTCAATAGCGCCAAAAATACTGACTCCCTCTGAGTCCAGCATTTCGATGCGCACACGATCACCAAACTTCATAAATGGTGTGTGTGGCTTGCCATCTGCAATGGTCTCCAGCATGCGTACCTCAGCCAGACAGCTCGAACCCAGGCTGCGGTCGTAGTTGGACACGGTACCTGAACCGATCACAGCCCCTGCTCCCAGGCGTCGGGTCAGGGTAACGTGCTGAATCAGCCTCGGAAAGTCAAAGGTCATGTCGACGCCGGCATTGGGCTTGCCCAGTAACTGTCCATTAAGGTGGGTCACAAGTGGCAGGTGCACTTTGCCGCCGTCCCAGGCATCCCCCAGTTCATCGGGGGTTACTGCCACCGGTGAAAACGCCGAGGCGGGCTTGGACTGGTAAAATCCAAACCCCTTACCCAGTTCTCCCGGAATCAGGTTTCGCAGACTCACGTCGTTTACCAGCATGATCAGCTTGATGTGCTTGCGGGCATTGCTTGCATCAATTCCCATGGGCACGTCGTCGGTAATCACCGCGACTTCAGCTTCCATGTCGATGCCATATTCCTCACTAGGTACCACCACCGGATCCCTGGGACCGATGAAATCATCGGAGCCGCCCTGGTATACCAAGGGGTCTTCCCAGAAGCTTGGGGGCATTTCCGCACCCCGGGCCTTGCGTACCAGTTCAACGTGATTCACGTAAGCGCTTCCGTCTACCCAGTGGTAGGCCCTTGGCAACGGCGATTCGGCCTGCTCCGGGTCAAAGGCAAAAGCGTTGTCGACAGCGCCGGCGTTCAGGGACTGGTAAACCTTGTCCAGGGCGGGCTCACATTCAGTCCAGTTATCCAGGGCTGCCTGCAAAGTCGGAGCGATGCCCTCAACCGCGCAGGCGCGTGCTAAATCACGACTCACCACGACCAGGGTGCCATCCCGGGTTGCGGACTTAATGGTGGCAAGTTTCATGGTTACTCCTCTTTCTTGATTCGACTCGGTGCCTGGCAGGCTAAGGCCGGGATTGTAGCAAAGCCAGGCCCGAAGCTGCGCCAATCTGGCGCCAATCTGGATTGCCTCAGCTCCGGACTCGGTGTTTATGGTCTATATTAGCGTCATGGGCACCGCCGGCCCGAGCCTTAACAAACTAGCAAGCTGGACAAGAGTAATGACTCACAAGAACCCCCTGGCCCTGATTACCGGGTCATCATCCGGAATTGGTATTGAACTCGCCCGGGTTTTCGCCGAGGAAGGCTTTGACCTGGTATTGGTAGCCCGGCGACAAGCCGAACTGGAGACGCTGGCCGAAGAACTGCGGCAGGCCCATGACATCGACTGCACCGTGCTGCCATGCGACCTGACCGCCCCCGGGGCAATCAGTGAGCTGCTCAACTCTCTTCCCAAGCGACCCCTGGATGTCCTGGTGAACAACGCCGGCGTGATGCAAATGGGAGGATTCGCCTCGGACAAGCTGGAAAGGCAATTGCAGCAGATTCATCTGAACGTGCTAGCGCTGACAGAACTGACTCATCGCTGCATGCCCCCAATGCTCAAGCGCGGCAAGGGTCGCATCGTCAACCTGGCGTCCGTTGCTGCCTTCCAACCGGTTCCCTACCTGTCGGTTTACGCCGCCACCAAGGCCTATGTGCTGTCCTTTACCGAGGGTCTGTCCGAAGAACTCAAGGGAACAGGCGTAAGCTGCACGGCCGTCTGCCCAGGCTTTACCGATACCCCGATGATCAGGGGCAAGAAACACACGGACAAGAAGCCCAACAACCTGCCCATGGCGGTGGTCTCGGATCCGGCGTTTGTCGCCCGGGAAGCGTTTTCAGCCGCCATGGCCGGTGACGTGATCCACGTCCCCGGCATGATTTACAAGGCAATGTCCACACTATCCCAGCTGCCACCAAGATTCATGGTTCGCTCAATAGCCGGGATGTTTGGCCGCCGCAATGCCAAGAGAAAATAAGCGCTGAGGCCCGGGGTCGACTAAAGCCCCAGGGCGGCGTCGCTGACATAAGGATTACTCAGCCTTTCCTTGCCAAGAGTCCCCACAGGCCCGTGACCCGGAATAAAACGCACATCATCGCCCAGCGGAAACAGCCGCTCGCGTATTGATCTCACCAGGGTATCCAGGTCACCCCTGGGAAAATCCGTACGGCCTATCGATCCCTGGAACAGCACATCCCCGACGATCGCCAGCCTGGAAGGCAGGTGGGCGAAGACAACGTGACCCGGCGTGTGCCCCGGGCAATGCAACACCTCAAGGCTGAGCCCCCCCACGGACACCGTATCCCCCTGTTCCAGCCAGCGTTGGGGTTCAAAGGCTTCGGCCGGCGGAAACCCAAACATGCGACTTTGCTCCGGCAACTTGTCGATCCAGAACTGGTCTTCCCTGTGGGGTCCTTCAATAGGTATCGACAGGCGCCGCGCCAGCTCTGCGGTGGCCCCTGCGTGGTCGATGTGGGCATGAGTGAGAAGAATCTTTTCTACCGTTACGCCATGACGCTGAACCTGCCCAAGCACCTTGTCCAGGTCTCCGCCGGGGTCCACGATCGCTCCCAGCATATTGGCCGGATTCCACAGGATGCTGCAATTTTGCTGAAACGGCGTGACCGGCACGACCGCTACACGCAAGTCGGAAGGGCCTGACTCAGTACCACTCATCCTGCATCTCCGTGAACAATCCATCCCTCATTGCCAGGATGCGGGCGTTGCTGTTCACCCTGGGCAACTCATAGGTACAAAAATAGTGGCAGGCCTTGAGCTTGCCCTGGTAAAACGCATCATCTGTTCCCGGCGCATCTTCCAGTGCCTCCAGGGATATCCGTGCCAGCCTCAACCAGGTCCATGCGACCAGCAGGTGACCAAGACTGTCCAGGTACAAGGTGGCATTGGCCAGCGCCTTCTCGGCTTCACCCTTTCCTGCATCGGCAACCAGCATTCCGGTAACCCGGATCATGTCCTCGGTTGCCTTGGCAATCAGTTGTGCATACTGAGACAAGGCCGGTGTCACGCTCACACGGGCGCAATCCTCCCTGACCATTCTCAGCAGTTGCCCAAGCGCCATCCCGCCATCCATAAAGACCTTGCGCCCCAGCAGGTCCAGGCCCTGGATACCGTGGGTACCCTCATGTATCGGATTCAGCCGATTATCCCGATACAGCCTCTCTACCGGGTACTCCCGTGAATAGCCGTATCCGCCCAGCACCTGTATGGCGTGCTTGTTCGCTTCAAGACAAAATTCCGACGGCCAGCTTTTGGCGATGGGCGTAAGCAAGCCCAGCATGGAGTTCAAGGCCCTTTTCTGCTCCGGGTCACTGGTAATCATTTCCTCATCCAGCAGCCGCGCACAATACAGACTCAGCGCCAGGCCACCCTCGGTGTAGGCCTTTTGGGCCAGCAGCAGGCGAGCCACATCCGGGTGCCTGATGATAGGAACCGGTGCCTGCTTCGGATCCCGGGAAGTCAGTGGGCGACCCTGGGGTCGGTTCATCGCGTAGTCCAGGCTATGCATATACCCGCTGTACCCCAGCGCTGCGGCGGACATCCCTACCGCAACCCGGGCTTCGTTCATCATCTGGAACATATAGGCCAGGCCCTTGTTGGGCTCGCCTACCAGGTAACCTTCACACTGCCCGCCCTCACCGAAATTTAGCAGTGTATTCACTGTGCCCCGCCAACCCATCTTGTGATTCAGTCCGGCCAGGGCAATGTTGTTTTTCTCACCACTGTTGCCTTGCTCGTCCACCAGGTTGCGCGGCACGACAAACAGGGAAATACCTTTCACTCCGGGAGGCGCGCCCGGGATTCTGGCCAGCACCATGTGGACAATATTCTCACCCAGCTGGTGGTCTCCGCCGGATATCCACATCTTTGTGCCGCGCAGACTGTAACGCTCATCATCCAGGGGTTCGGCCAGGGTGCTTATATCGGCAAGTGAAGAACCCGCCTGGGGCTCGGTCAGACACATGGTTCCGAAAAAGCGCCCTTCCAACATGGCCGGAATAAACCGCGACTTTAATTCCGGCGAGCCAAAGGTGTTCAACAGATTTGCAGCGCCCGCCGTGAGCATGCCGTAGCCGTAGAAACCCACGTTGGCACTGGCGAACACCGCGCCTGCGGCCTGGGTGGCGATCCACGGGAACTGCATGCCCCCGTCATCCTCTGCGAAGGCTGCGCCAATAAAACCCGCCTCGGAATAGGCATTGACTGCTGCCGCTGTCTCCGGAATCAGCTTCACCTGGCCATCTACGAACTCTGGTTCCTCTATATCGACCTTGGACGCATAGGGGAGAAATTCATTCTCGGCAATCGCGTAAGCGGTATCCAGCAGTCCATCGATAGTGTCACCGTCATGATTGGCGTAACGCTCTGAATCGAGCAACTCGCTGACGTTAAGAAATTCCTTGAGCAGAAAATCGATCTCTCGGCGACGGATCAGCATGGCTATGAATCCTTTTTGGACTTGTGAATTCAGGTTGACGTAACCCGACCGCAACTAGGATAGTGACCCGGGAGCAATGAGTACAGGGCCGCGGGAGCAAACATACATATGAAACATCCAAAATTGGTAGCGCTGCTGATCATTGCCGATATAGGCGCCGTGGTTCTGTTGTTTTTCTGGTGGATGGCTAGGCCCGGATTTGTCGATGCCGCTGCCTGGAATCCGCCCCAGGCCCCGGCACTTGCGGGGCCAACAGCACCCAATACTGCTCTGCTTGAGGCCAGGCTGATTGCCCGGGGCAAGGTATGGGGACCCGAGGACGTGGCGGTGGACAGCCAGGGCCGTGTGTACGCCGGGACCCAGGACGGTTTAATCGTGCGTGTCGATGCCAATGGACAGGTGGAAACCTGGGTCAGGACGGGAGGACGACCCCTGGGACTGGATTGGGATCCCCAGGGAAACCTAATCGTTGCCGATGCCTACAAGGGACTGCTTTCGATAGATCCCGCCGGAACAGTCACCGTCCTCACCACCGGCATCGACGACGCCGTTTTCGGATTTACCGATGACGTGGACGTGGCATCGGATGGCCTGATCTATTTCACTGATGCCAGCAACAAGTTTGACCAGGGCGAATACGCGCTGGACCTGCTCGAATTCAGGCCCCACGGATCCCTGCTGGTTTACGACCCGGCAACCGGCCAGACCCATCGTCTACTGGACAAACTGTATTTTGCCAACGGCGTGGCCCTTTCCAGTGACGAGAGCTTCCTGCTCATTAATGAAACCTGGAAATACCGCATTCTGCGCTACTGGCTCAAGGGAGATCGGGCAGGCCAGCACGAAGTGTTTATCGACAATCTTCCGGGCTTTCCCGACGGCGTATCGGGCAATGGCTCCGGCACTTTTTGGGTGGCCCTGCCCTCGCCGCGCAAGAACGATGTGGACAGCATGCACGCCAGTCCCTGGCTGAAAAACATCGTGGCCAAGTTACCAAAATGGATGCTACCCAAGGCCATAGAATATGGCCTGGTCCTGGCCCTGGACGAGCAAGGCAATATTATTGCCAGCTACCACGATCCCGACGGCGAACATCTGCGGGAGATAACCTCTGTGGAAGAACACCAGGGATCGATTTACCTGGGCTCCCTGGGCAATGACCGGATAGGACAGCTGGAACTGAAACCCCGCTAGAGCTCGCAGTCCAGCACCACGCAACCACGGAACCCGCCTTTCTCGATTAATTCGTGAGCCGCTGCGGTATCGGCCAGGGGAAGCCGGTGAGCCACGCGGTGCAACAAGTGGCCACGTTCCAGACAGTCAGTAATATCTTCGATGGCCTCGTCCTTGGCCTCTTCAGGCATGTCGTAGACGATCACAAATCGCACCGTCAAATCCTGATACATCATCCGGAAAAAAGGTAGCTTGGGCTCGGTCACACTTGCCGACGCGTAGGTTGAAATTGTCCCGCCGACTTTCAACAGTTCAAGATTGCGGGCAAGATTTTTCCCAAAATCCACTTCCACAACACGGTCCACAAAACCGCCTGGCATCAGGTCGCGCACTTGTTCCACAAAATCTTCGTCGCGATGATTAACCACCGCATCGGCCCCGGCGCGCATGCAGTCTTCGCGGCTCGCATCATCACTGGCCGTGGCGATCACCTGGGCTCCCGCCAGTCGTGCCCACTGAATAGCGTAGTAACCCACTCTACCTGCGCCGCCAGTCACAAGGATGTTCTGCCCTTCCACCGACCCGTCGGCGAACACACAGCGATGTGCTGTCATGGCGGGAATTCCCATGCAGGCGCCGCTGGCAAAATCTGCCGCATCGGGCAACCAGACTGCACGCTCGCTGGGCAAGGAGACAAACCGGGCCGCTGTACCGTGCTGGCGTTGGAATTGCGCCTGGAATACCCAGACACGCTCGCCGATTCTCGCCGAGGAAACTCCCGGACCAACCTCAACAATGGTTCCGGCTCCATCGCTATGTGGAATGACCGGTCCGTCGGCAAACAGGTCTGGAAAAGATCCCGCGCGCTTTTTCACATCCGAGGGATTGGGGGCAGAACAGGCCATCTGCACCAACACATCGCCATGACTCGGAGTCGGCATGGGCAGGTCCCCGTATTGCAGTACATCCGCCGCGGCTCCGAACGTCTCAAACCAGATCGCTTTCATCATGTCATCTCATCCTGTCATGTAGTCTGAGGCCACGCATGGAGATTTCCCGAGTGACCATTCATGCCGATTGCCTGGCCGGAAATTGGAGATTCACCAGAGTACCCGCTGCGCCCAACTCCATGGCAAGGGTTTTAGTGATTTCTGTCAAGCGAAATGTTGCCGCTGCATTGA
>JBFFTZ010000087.1:0-8739 GCA_041571575.1 Gammaproteobacteria bacterium
GGCGGGGGACTGGATAATTCCAGGCGCTCCACATCAGGGTTATCCCAGCTTCCGCTCACCTTGTAGCGGGCCCGGGTCATGCCCTGCAAAGGCGTCTTGAACACTTCGGAAAAAATCAGCAGCGCGGCACCCAGTGTAGGACCCCCTGCCAGGGCACCGGCCAGGGGCAAGGTGGAGCCAATATTCGCATGCACTACGGCAACCTGGTCGTAGGTTCGGTCCACCAAGCCCGTGCGACCCGAGACAGCAATGCCCACTGACGGTCCCTTCATCACAAGGTTGGTGGTGTAGGCGTTGCCATCCACCAGGTTGAAATCACCCGATATCCGGTCAAAAGCGAGACCTTCATCAAACACGTCGCGGAAATCCAGTGTCAGCCTGCGAGGCAGCATGGCAACACTGAGCAGGCCAAGAGCGCGCCCTGCTCCCGGGTCAATTTCCGCCACGGTGCCGTCATCCAGTTGCAAATTAACCTGGCCGGACAAGCTGGACCTAAAGTTTCTGTCGGGTCCGCCACGCCAATACACGTCTACCTCTGCACTGGCGCGTTCACCGCTTATCATCTCGCCCAGGCCAAGGGATTTGAACGTCTCCAGGATATCTGAACTGCGCAGCTCGAGCTTCAGCCCTGTCATCTGGCCATCGTCAGTCACGAGCCAGCTACCCACGCCCTCCCCGCTAAACGATGGATGGGTGGTCCTGATCACGTCCAGGTTAAGACCCATAGGCGCCTTGGAGGCTATCGCTTCCAGGGTGCCAAAACGCATATCGCCAATACCAAAATTCTTTACGCGAATTTCGTAGGGACGAAGTGTTCTTGGGTCGGTCTCATTCAGCCCTCCCTCTTCGGCGTCTTCTTCCTCTTCGGAGCCCATGAGAATCATGCGTTCCATGTCAAGCCGGGTGGGCAGTTCACCGGCCGCGTCCTGGGGCACCGTTACCTCGCCAAGAATGTTCTCGCTGTCGATGATGGCTACCCATTCATCGTTCTCGTTACGAAGCTGCAGGGCCGAGGGACCCATGTCCTGGGACAGGGCCTTGAACTGATCCACCTTTAGCTCTGCACGCTTGAGAATGTCAGTTAGACCCGGAGCGTTCAGATCACGACTCTCACCGTTATCCAGACCCAGCCACTCATCAAGGTGCAAGACCGCGGTCCGACCGCTGATACCCAGGCCGGGCTCCCCGCTGCGATCGGGTACCTTGCCCCCCAGGGCGATGTCACCAAATGCCAGTTTGAAGTCATCGTCCTCACGCCTGAAATCAAGATAGGCGCGAACGTCATCGCCCAGTGCCAATTCCAGGCTTCGCTGATCACGACTGCGCAGGGTGTAAAGCACTTCCAACATGCGCACATCTTCGGTGTTCTTGAACATTGGCTGTGGCAGGCTCAGGCCCATGCCTCCCAGGACAGAGCGAGCAGAGACCGTCACCGGCTGTTGGCTATCTGCCGAGGGGAAACGGGCCACCGCAAACCAATCGGTCTTACCGCTAACCCAGGGCTTGATGATGGGGAAAAACTCCTCCATCAATTCGTCAGCATTCGACCATCCCCGCAGCAACATCAGGGTCGCCTTCACATCGTTCGAGGAGGGGTCGGGACTCACATCCACTCTCACCGGTTTGCCCAGGTAGGTCGCGTCGACACCCTGGCCGCTCAAGTCACCCTCTTTGAGCAGCAACCGGCCATTCACTTTTTCCAGTCCGTTATTCAATCCAACCGGACGCACCGCGGCATCCATAAGTTGCATGTCCAGCGTCAACTTATTGTTGTGGATCTCTTTCAGGGGCAGATACAGCTCAAGGTCTACCCTGGCCGCACCGCTGGTTTCAAGACCATTAATCGCCTCGATATAACGCTCACCCGGCGGAATCGCAGCAAGATAATCCAGCCCCGCATTAACCGTTCCCTCGGTCTGCCCCCGAACGGTCAGCCTGGCCTCACCGAGAACAGGAATCTCTGCCCGGGCATTGACGATCTGATTTCCCGCCATGTTGCCATTGAGCACGTCAACGCTGATTCCCGGACCCTCGAATACAACATGTGTATCCAAGTCGCGAATTTCTGGCCAGCCTTCCTTGTAATCCAGGACCAGTTCATTAAGCAAAAAATCTACCGTAAAACGCCCTTCGCCATTCTTGAACGGAAACTTGTCCAGCGACCCCTTCAACACCATTCGCCCCTCGGGAATTCGACCGCTGACGATGCTGCGATCCAGCCACTCCCGGGCTTTGGATGATAATTTCGTAATGGGCAAATAAGCCGTCTTGTTAGCCACGTTGCCGTCTTTGATCTGGGTTTCCAGATCTATTACCGGGGCTGCGCCCTCATTGGGCATTTCAAGATTCAGGGTGCTGTAGGTATAGATGTCCTGATTCGCCAACACCAGGTCGGCGCCACGCACCTTGATGCCACTAGCACTGCGCTGCCAACTCAACTTCCCGGTTGCCTGATCAAAAATTAGCGGGCTTTCAAAGACCTTGGGGAAATCCACCGCCAGGCCTACCGAAGACAATTCAATCTCTCCACCGTCATCGTCAGCCTTTACTTCGCCCGTAAACCCCTGCACCCCCGGCAGCTTGTCGACCGCATTGAGCCCGGCTCCAACCAGGTAGGCTCGCACCGAATAATTGGCATTCCCTTCCGCCTCGCTGGCGAATTGCAAATTCAAATTGCTAACCACACCTCTTGGATTCAGACCCATGAGCCGGGCACGAATTTCCTCGTCAGGCACCCATGGCAAGAAGGGCTGGAAGTCATCCAGGTGAATCCGGTCAGCGGTCATATACAGCAAGCGGCCCCCACCGTTTTTACGCGCCACCTCCAGGCGAATGGCATCGGAGTTCCATATACGTCCATCTCTTTCGACAGACAGGTCAAGAAGCTTGAACTGCCAGTCATCGGGCTTTTTGACCCACTCGAGTTTGCCCCCCAGATGCTGGAAGGCAGCTACAGGACCAGAATCTGGATCCGACAGGACCAAGTCTTGGAGGTCCAGGTCAACAATGCCGTTTTCAAGACCCAGAGGACCCAGTGCCCCCCACACGGTGATATCGCCGTTGCCACCCAGAGGGGTGTCAATCGTGTCGGGAAGGACTTCCTTCCATCCTGCAAGATCCAGTCCCCGGGCCTGGAACAACAACTGCCAGTTCTGTTTCCCGGGATCTGCGTCCAGATTCTCTGTATTGGCGGTGATTCGCAGTGACCGGCCGAGATTGTCGGGCAAATAGATATTTACACCCAGGCTAAGCTCGCTATTGCTCTTGTCCACGTCCAGGGTCGCCTGCTGGAATTCCAGCGGCTCGCCAGGTCGCCTGGCACTGGTCAAGCGAATCGTTGCGTCGCGAATTTCGTATCGACCGTTGGGCATCGCCGGCGCCTTGCCGGTGCCGGCCTGCTCCACATCACCAGGTTCCGCCGGCAGCACACGATTGAGCACGTAGAAACGCCCGTCTTCGAGCTGCTCCACTTCCAGAACAATCCCTTCAATGCGCACACTGGACACCGCCAGTTCCTGCTCGAGCAGCAAGTCCATCAAGCTGATCACTACCGAGATGGAATCCGCGTCAACAACCTGGGTAACGCCATCAGGAGCCAGCACCACCGTATCCCTGAATACGATTAGTGGGCCTTCCAGGGATAACCGCGCATCAATATCGCCAATCTTCAGTGGCCGCCCCAGAGCTTGTGTAGCCCAGGTCTCTATCTGCGCCCGGTACTCCGGCAACTGGGGAAGGAACAGCCGAAACACCCCCTCCGCCATAGCAAGAACGATCACCAATCCCGCGACAATAGCCGCCGTCCATCGCCAGATTCTTCTGAAGACGCTAGACATGGGTCAGGAGTGCCTCAAGGAGGTCTGACCTATTGCTGTTAGGTGGGAACCACATCAAATTGTTCCTGGCTGTACAAAGCCTCAGCCTGCAGTCGTATTGGAGACCCTGTAATGCTTTCAAGTTCCGCAACACCGGAGGATTCATCATCCAGCATGGTCTCAATCACCTCGGGATGTGCCAATACTAGTATCTTCTGGAATTCGAACTGACTGGTATGTCTCAATATTTCCCTGAAGATTTCATGGCAAACCGTTTCTGAAGTCTTGACCCTTCCCCGACCCTCACAGGTTGGACAAGGCTCGCAAAGCATATTCTCCAGGCTCTCCCGGGTACGCTTACGGGTCATCTCCACCAGTCCAAGGCTGGATACCTCACAGACATTGGTCCGGGCATTATCCGCTTCCAGGCTGCGTTGCAACGCTTCCAGCACCCGAGCCCTGTGGACCTCGTCTTCCATATCGATGAAATCGAGAATAATTATGCCACCCAGGTTACGCAGCCGAAGTTGCCTTGCGATGGCGACGGCCGCCTCCAGGTTGGTCTTGAAAATCGTTTCTTCCAGGTTCCTGTGACCGACGAAGCCGCCGGTATTCACATCAATGGTAGTCATCGCCTCGGTCTGGTCAATAATCAGGTAACCCCCGGACTTGAGGAGAACTTTTCTGTCCAGTGCTTTCTGGATTTCTTCTTCCACACCATGCAGGTCAAACACCGGACGCTCTTCTGCGTACAGTTCCAGTTTCGGCAGCATTTCAGGAATGAACATACGAGAAAACTCTCGCATTTTTTCGAAGATATTCTCCGAGTCAACCAGGACCCGGGAGATTTCCCGACCGGTCACGTCCCGCAGTATGCGCAATGGCAATTCCAGGTCTTCATGGACCAATTTACCTACCTTGGTACGCAACGCCTTCTCGCTGATGACATCCCACAGCTTTTGAAGAAAAACCATGTCGGCCCGCAACTCGTCGAAGCCCGCACCCTCGGCTGCGGTGCGCACGATAAATCCGCCCCGGGAATTCTCATCAATAAACCCTTGCACCAGTTCGCGCAGGCGCTGACGTTCGTCCGGGTCTTCGATGCGGGTCGATACACCAACGCCACTACCCTTGGGTAAGTACACCAGGAACCGGGACGGCAGAGTGATGTAGGTGCTTAATCGTGCTCCTTTGGTGCCCAGTGGATCCTTGACGACCTGCACGAGAATGTCATTGCCTTCATTTACCAGGTCATCAATATTCCCCGGTGGCAGGTCCTGTAAATCATTGCCGACGGCAACTTTCTGGTGAATATCGCTGGCATGCAAAAAAGCGGTGCGTTGCAGGCCTATTTCGATAAATGCGGCCTGCATTCCCGGAAGGACACGGCTGACTTTTCCCTTGTAAATGTTGCTGGTCAAGCCTCGGCGACTTGCACGCTCGATATAAACTTCTTGCAGCACGCCACTGTCCAACACCGCGGCGCGTGATTCCCGCTGGTTCACATTGATGAGAATTTCCCTGTTCATGGTTGCGTCACCATAGAAGCCAACCCGGCCTCCGACAGTAGCTGGGCTGTCTCGAAAAGAGGTAGTCCCATTACGCCGGAATAACTACCCTGCAAGTGTTTCACAAAAACCGCGCCCATACCCTGAATACCGTAAGCCCCAGCCTTGTCCGCTGGTTCACCGGTATTCCAGTAGGCCTCGGCCTCCCCGGGGCTGAACGGTTTGAATTCGACTTTGCTCTCACTCACGGCTACCCGATTTCTTCCCTCGACATACAATGCCACTGCGGTCAGGACACGATGTTCGCGTCCCGACAATTTGGCCAACATGGCCAGCGCATCATCCCGGTTACGGGGCTTTCCAAAAATCTCATCATCCAGCACCACCGCCGTGTCCGCTGCCAGCACCGCGGAACCGGCCGGCACCAGGTGTTCGCCGGCATACTCGGCCTTCTCTTTTGCGATGCGCACGACGTAATCTTCCGGCAGTTCTCCGGCCAGCGGGGTCTCATCCAGGTCCGGAGCCAGGGTTGAGAATCGAACACCGATTTGTCCCAGCAGCTCCGCCCGTCTGGGTGAGGCGGATGCCAGGTAGATAAAGTCTTGATTCATATATGGAAGTGTCATCTTTTCCGGCTCTTCCCGCAAGCCGCGCAAAGATCGGATAATAGGTAGCCGTGGCTGAGACTACCGGCACTTTCACGCCCGGTGATAGGGATGGCCCTTCATCACTGTCCAGGCCCGATATAGCTGCTCGGCCAGCAAAACACGGACCAGACCGTGAGGCAGGGTAAGCCGGGACAAGGACCAACTCATGTCAGCCCGCTCAATACACGGTGGCGCCAATCCATCCGGACCGCCAACCATCAGACATACGTCACGACCGTCACCCATCCAGCTCTCAAGATGTCCGGCCAGCGCCTCGGTGGTAAACGACTTTCCGTTCACTTCCAGGGCAACCACCCTGTCACCAGGCTTGATCGCGGCCAGCATTCGCTCACCCTCCGCCTCGATGGCTCTGTCCACCGGTATACCCCGGGCACGTTTGCCCAGCGGAATTTCCAACAATTCAAGCTTGCACTCCCGGGGCATGCGTTGGGCGTACTCGGCGAATCCCTGCTGTATCCAGGCGGGCATTTTTTGCCCGGGCGATAACAGGCGCAAGCGCATGTCAGTCGGTACCGCTGGCTTTCCCGCGGCGCTCCGCCGCGACATCCCACAATTTTTCAAGGTTATAGAAATCGCGTACACGGGGCTGCATGACATGCACAAGAACGTCATACAAATCCACCAGTATCCACTCTCCACCCTCGGTGCCTTCCACGCCCAGGGGACGCAATCCGGATGCCTTGGATGCCTCGATCACGCGGTCCGCCAGCGCCTTGCAATGGCGATCCGAGGTTCCACTCGCAAGCACCATGTAGTCGGCAATACTCGTCAAGCCCCGAACATCTATCACCTTGATATCATTACCTTTTCCATCTTCCAGGGCGGCTACTGCCAAGGCCTGCAATGTCTTGCTATCCATCAACGGTTTGTATCCTCTGTTGTGATGCGGCCTGAATAACAGCCGCTGCGCTTAATGATTTCACATGTCTCATCGGGCATCAGGAAACGCGGTTCCTGTCCTGCCGACACCATCTGCCGTATTGCCGTGCTGGAAATCTCCAACTGGGTCACAGCATGTATATAAATCCGTCCCGACACGGCTCCATGCAGGTCTTCCACCCTGGTGGTTTGCCGCTGCTCCAGCACCGCCTCCAACTCACCCATGTCCGGCGCGGTCCAGCCGGGTCGCTTGGCCACCACAACGTGGGCAAGCTCGAAAATCTCCTGCCAACGAGACCAGTCCGGAAAGCCCAGGAAAGCGTCCATCCCCACGATCAGACACAGGGCGCGATCCGGGAACTCCTGCCGAAGGTCACGCAAGGTATCCACCGAATACGATGGGCCGTCACGATGCAACTCCCGGTCGTCCACCACCAACCCGGGTTGACCAGCTACCGCAGCACGAACCATGTCAAGACGCACCTGAGCCGATGCAATCGGTACACCCCGATGGGGCGGCAGCCGGCAAGGCAGGTAACGCACCTCTTCCAGCTTGAGCAAATGGAGCAATTCGTAGCCGGTACGCAGGTGGCCAAAGTGAATGGGATCGAACGTACCCCCGAACACACCAATAGGAGCCTGTTGTCGCTCCATCACGGGTTCCGGGGTGGTAGTACTGTGAGGGTGATCGAAAATCTCAACCTGCGGCCTTCAATCTAAGATTGGTACCCGCCAATTTTGCCACGATAAGGGCCAGTTCGTCCCAAATTGCGCCGCTAGCCTGGCCCTTGACCACTCGATCTGCCCTGGCCAGCTGCAGTTGAAGGGCATGAATCGACCCCGATGAATGGCGCTGCAAGGCCGCAGAAACCAGCGGTTTGCGCCTCGCCCAGACTTTACCCAGGACTTGACCGGGAGCGTCTCCATGGCTGATTTGCCACGCCAGGGGCGACAGAGTGCGTGCCTCGCGACTCAGGGCCCAGCAAATCAGGACCGGTTCCACGCCCTCCTGGCGCAGCCCTTGAAGAATTCTCAGTGCCCGGCTGGAGTCGCCAAGCAAGGCGGCATCCACCAGGTCAAAAATATCGAACCGGGAGCTGTCTGATACCGCTTCCTGAATCATATCGGCATCAAGTTTCCCGCTACCGTGCAGCAATACCAGCTTGTCGATCTCCTGCTGGGCGGCCATCAGGTTGCCTTCAACACGGGTGGCCAGTAGCCGGACCGCCTCCTCGTCCGCCTGCAGTCCACTGGCCCGCAAGCGCTGCTTGATCCAGCCCGGCATCTGGGACTCTTCCACCGGCCAGATTTGAACCACCATGCCGGCAGCGTCAATGGCCTTGGCCCAAGCTGTACCCAGGCTGCGCTTGTCCAACTGGGGGGCAACTACAAGCAGCAGGGTATCCGGGTCGGCATGCTCAATCAGTTGGATGATCGCTTTTGCGCCCTTGTCACCAGGCTTGCCCGTAGGCAGTCGCAACTCGACGATTCGTCGACTGGCAAACAACGACAGGTTGCTGCCAGAGGCAAGCAAGCCATCCCAGTCAAAGCCGCGCTCGGCCACATGCAGGTCACGCTCATCGAATCCCTGGGCGCGGGCCGCTGCGCGAATAGCGTCGCAGACCTCTCCCACCAGCAGGGGCTCGTCGCCACTGACCAGGTAGACCCCGGCCAGGCCGCTCTTGAGCTTTTGTGCCAATGCATTGGCCGGTACTTTCACGAGACTGCATTCCTCTTGCGCATCAGACCAACAACCACCGCCACGACGGCCATAGACCAGACGATCACCGGACCGGTGGGAAGATCCATCAGGGCCGACAACAGCATACCCAGGATGTATCCGGCGAGTCCGACGGCATAGGCCGCCCA
>JBFFTZ010000088.1:0-8736 GCA_041571575.1 Gammaproteobacteria bacterium
GCCAGTTCCAGCTTCCTGAGCAATTCTTCCGGAACCATGTAACCACCAAGATAATCGCCACGCTCGGTAAGTATGGTTGGTGTGCCTCGCAAGCCCAGCTTCAGCGCCAGGTCATATTGCTGGCTCACCTGGGTGGCATCACATTCGCGAACCGGAAATTCGCTGTCACTCTTGGCGGCGGTCATGGCTCCGGTGCGATCTTCCGCACACCACACGTCAACCGCCTTCTTCCAGGACGCCGTTCCAGGACCGGCAACCGGGTACATCATGTAGCGAACCTCAATACCCAACATATTCACTTGCTCAATGCCGCGGTGGAAGGTCCTGCAATACCGACAATCAACGTCAGTGAATATGGTCACGGAATATTTGGACTCGATCGGCGGCCTGGGGGCAAACACGATCATATTCGCCTGTTCCAGTCCGGTGAGTAACTCACGCCTGGCCTCGGTCTTGCGCGCCTCGGTCAGGTTCAAGTTGTTATCCAGGTCGATAACCTCACCTTTGATCAGATAGCGGCCATCCCGGGTAACGTAAGCCACTTGGGAACCAAGGGTGATCTCGTACATGCCGGGAACCGGGCTGTCCTGGATATTCTCTTCCTCGATTCCGGGAAAGGTGCTGGCAAGTTCTTCTCGGGATTTCGCCTCGGCGGCTTGCAACCCGGGGACGCACAGGGCACTACCAAGACAAAACAGGGAAACAAGAAAGCTGGCTCTAAATCTACGCATGGGAACAACGGCCTGAGTTGAAACAAGAATCCGAGTATTTTCAAAGACAATGCTGCGCCGGTTTCACCCGGGCATCACTGTGGGCCGAAGGATTCTAGCAAATCCCGGCTCAGGTTCGGCAGTTTTCAGGCTATCAACCCCTGGGATGATGCTGTGAATGCAGCTCTTTCATGCGCTCACGAGCCACATGGGTATAGATCTGGGTAGTAGACAGGTCGCTGTGACCGAGCAGCATCTGCACCACCCGCAGGTCCGCGCCGTGATTGAGCAGATGGGTGGCGAACGCGTGTCTCAGGGTATGGGGAGACAGGTTGCCTTCCACACCAGCCTTTGCCGCATAGCGCTTGATGATGTGCCAGAACGCCTGGCGGGTCATGCTGTCGCCGCGACGGGTGGGAAACAGGAATTCGGTTTGCCTCTCCAGCAGAATCTCGCCGCGAGGTCCCGCGCAGAAACGCTCAATCCAGTCCAGGGCTTCCTCGCCCAAGGGGATCAAACGTTCACGATCGCCCTTGCCGGTAATCCGGATCACGCCCTGGTTGAGGTTAATCTGGCTCAGCCGCAAGTTAATCAATTCAGAAACACGCAAGCCTGCGGCATACAGCACTTCAAGCATGGTGCGATCCCGATGCCCCAGGGGGTCTTCGGTATCCGGCGCAGACAACAGGGCCTCTACCTGGGCCTCGGTCAGGGACTTGGGCAGTGAACGGCCGATCTTGGGCATTTCAATCTGTGCGGTGGGGTCTTCGCCTATCACTCTTTCCCTGACCAGGTAGCGATAGAAGCGTCGGAAACTGGATAACTGACGTGCCGTCGAACGAGGACGGCCACCGGTTTCAACACGGTGAGCGATATAGGCAAGCAAATCCGCACGGGACGCCTTCTGAAGGGTCACACCGCGTTTTTCAAGCCACTCGGTCAGCGCCTTTAAATCGGCACGATAGGCGGAAAGCGTGTTGGCCGAGAGCCCACGTTCCATCCATATCGCATCAAGGAAGCTATCGATAGTGATCTCCACAACCGGCTCCCCGCTGGGAGCGGACTGGCGCAACTGTGCTGAAATACTTGCCATTATTACAAATCCTTGCCGATTTCGCCCACGGTGGACGCGATCTTCGACCTAAGCGGTGAATTCATCCGCAATCTCTGCGAATCAGCGGGAAGCACCGCAAATCCCGCTGTTTTTAGTGTGAATGCGAGTATGGATTCGTAAAATGGACATGGCCGTGACGGAGGTCACATAATGCCCGGCGCGTTAACATAACTGTGGAACGGGTCACAAAACCCAGGCGAAACCGAGTTGTAAAGGGGCGTTATTCTCGCGCTGGCGCCCGTTTCCACTTGCGTTGGCCAAAGGAATTGGCAATGCTCGGGGCACTGGTGACTACCTTTTGCATATGAATTTTCTGAAACGGTTTTTGATTGCTGTGTGGGGCGTTTACGCCCTGATCGTATTCTTCACCCTGGCATTACTGCTCACCCTGGCTGTGGCCCTGATTCCGTCACAGAAGATCTGCCGACGCATGGTACACAGGACGGCACAGCTGATACTCAAACTCGCGGGAATTCCGGTGGCAGTCCATCACCTGAACAGGTTGCCAGAGGGTCCCTGTGTCATCGTCGCAAACCATGCCAGTTACCTGGACGGGCCGCTGATCGCCGCCGCCCTGCCCCCGATATTCAGCTTCGTCATCAAGCAGGAAATCCGAAAGATGCCCGGAGCTCACCTGCTGTTACGACGGGTGGGCTCACATTTTGTAGAACGGTTTAATCGCAAAAAGAGCGCGGCGGATGCCCGCCGTTTACTGGATTCCGCCAAGGACGGCCAGGCCCTGGCCTTTTTCGCCGAAGGCACGTTTCAAAAGAAGCCCGGCCTGATGCCGTTTCGCATGGGGGCGTTTTCCACTGCCGTGCGAGCGGATTTTCCGGTAGTACCCATGATTATTCGTGGCGCCCGACACATCTTGCCCAGCGGCGCATGGCTACCCCGCCCCGGGAAACTCGAAGTGATCATCCAGATGCCGATCAGGGTGAATCCGCTTGCCTCAAATCCGACTCGGGAACTGGTGGCGGCCACCCGCACCCAGATGCTGCGTGAACTCGGAGAAGAGGACCTGGCCCCTGAGACAACCACCCTGGTCCCGGCTCACGGGCAGGACTAGCCCCCGAAGATCTCCGGCAATTGCCTACATATTGCGGCGGTACTGACCTCCCACCAGGTACAGTGAATGAGTGATCGTGCCCAGCGAGCAACTCTTCACCGCTTCCATCAACTTGCCAAAGGTATTCTCTCCGGCCTGGGCAGCCACGGCCAGGGCGTCCAGGGCTTCATGTGAACGCTCCGCATGACGCGCCTGGAAAGCTCGAACATTGTCCACCTGGGCACGCTTTTCTTCTTCGCTGGAGCGAATCAGTTCGGTGACCGTGACCTCGCTCGTTCCCTGCTCCGAATCGGCCAGGAAGGTATTCACACCCACCAGGGGTAGCTCACCGCTGTGCTTGAGGTGTTCGTAATAAAGACTCTCTTCCTGGATCTTGCCGCGCTGGTACATGCTCTCCATGGCACCAAGCACACCGCCGCGCTCGGAAATACTTTCAAATTCCCTGTACACCGCCTCCTCGACCATGTCGGTGAGGTACTCCAGGGCAAATGAGCCCTGCCAGGGATTCTGGTTGGCGTTCAGGCCCAGTTCCTTGTTGATGATCATCTGGATAGCCACTGCCCGACGCACCGATTCCTCGGTGGGCGTAGTCAGGGCTTCATCGTAGGCATTGGTATGCAGGCTGTTGCAGTTATCGAACAGCGCGTACATGGCCTGCAAGGTGGTGCGTATATCGTTGAACTGGATTTCCTGGGCATGCAGGCTGCGGCCCGATGTCTGGATGTGATATTTGAGCATCTGGCTGCGAGGATCCGCTGCATAAATCCGCTTCATGGCCCTGGCCCAGATTCGACGGGCCACCCGACCAATCACCGCATACTCCGGATCCATGCCGTTTGAGAAGAAAAAGCTCAGGTTGGGCGCGAAGTCATCAATACTCATTCCCCGGCTAAGGTAGTACTCCACGATCGTGAAGCCGTTGGCCAGGGTAAAAGCGAGCTGGGAAATGGGATTCGCCCCGGCCTCGGCGATGTGATACCCGCTGATCGACACCGAGTAGAAATTACGTACCGCGTTATCGATGAAAAAAGCCTGCACGTCGCCCATCATTTGCAGCGCAAATTCAGTGGAAAAGATACAGGTGTTCTGGGCCTGGTCTTCCTTCAGAATATCCGCCTGCACGGTGCCACGAACCTGTGACAGGGCATAGCTGCGAATTCGCTGGTAGGTTTCCGGATCCACCAGTTGATCACCGGTCACGCCCAGGGTGCCCAGCCCGAACCCGTCGCTGCCTTCGGGTAATTCACCGGAATAGCTCGGTCGCGTGGCGCCCTTGTAGAGTTCACGAATTTTTTCCTCGGCCTGTTCCCAGCGCCCCTCTTCCTTCAGGTGTCGCTCTACCTGCTGATCAATCGCGGTGTTCATGAACATCGCCAGGATAATCGGCGCCGGGCCGTTAATGGTCATGGATACCGAGGTGGTAGGCGAACACAGGTCAAAGCCCGAATAGAGCTTCTTCATGTCGTCCAGGGTGGCGATAGACACACCCGAGTTACCGATGCGCCCGTAGATATCTGGACGCTCATCGGGATCCTCGCCATACAGGGTGGTGGAATCGAAAGCGGTGGACAGGCGGGTTGCCGGGTTGCCCAGGGCGAGGTAGTGAAAACGTCTATTGGTACGTTCCGGCGTGCCTTCGCCGGCGAACATACGAATCGGGTCCTCGGCCTCGCGGCGGTAGGGGTAGACCCCGGCAGTGTAGGGATAGGATCCGGGAAGGTTTTCGTTCAGCAGGAACCGCAGTTGATCCGCCCATCCCTTGAATTGGGGTGCGGCAATCTTCGGTACCTTCTGGTGCGACAAGGTTTCACTGTAATTGTCGCCACCGATTTCCCGGCCACGCACGGTGTAGGAATATTTTTCACTTTCCACCGCCGCCTTTCGCGCCGGCCACGCCTTGAGCAGCCCCAGTGCTTCATCTCCCAGGCTGTCCAGCGCATCGTTATAGCGCTGACGCAGACCGGCCAGGGCCCCGTCGGCATTGTCCAGCGAGGCGCTGGGGTACTTGTCCAGGGCGGCGGGTAATTCGGAATCTTCCAGCAACTGTAGCGCCTGGTAGCAGGACTGGGCCCGCTCGGCCGCCTCGGCCAGCTGGCCATTGGCCCCTTTTTCCTTACGGCCGGTTTCTGCAATTTCCGCCAGGTAACGATTACGGTTGGCGGGAATAACAGCCAGCTTGCGCCTGGCCGAAATCGTCAGCTGCTGGGCCATCTGCCAGCGCTGCGCGCCCTGGGGGTCCAGTCCGGCAAGCTTCTCGCACAAGGCGTTGAACAGGCGGTTAACGCCCTCGTCATTGAATTGGCTGGCAATCGTGGGGAAGACTGGCACCTCTTCGTCAGCCATCTGGAAAGCCTTCCGGTTTCGCTTCCACTGCTTGCGCACATCGCGCAGGGCATCTTCGGCGCCACGCTTCTCGAACTTGTTCAGGGCAACCACGTCGGCGAAATCCAGCATGTCGATTTTCTCGAGCTGGCTGGCGGCGCCGTAATCCGAGGTCATCACGTACATGGACAGGTCCACATGATCGACAATCTCTGTGTCGCTCTGACCAATACCGGCGGTTTCCACGATGATCAGGTCAAAGCCGGCACTGCGCAGTAACTCAACCGTGTCCTTAAGCACCGCACTGGTGGCCAGGTTTTGCCTGCGGGTCGCAATGGAACGCATAAAAATGCGGTCATCGGACAGGCTGTTCATACGAATCCGGTCACCCAGTAAGGCGCCACCGGTGCGACGGCGGGTGGGGTCCACTGCGAGCACGGCGATATCCAGACCCGGTAGCTGACGCAAGAAACGGTTCAGTAATTCGTCGGTGAGGCTGCTCTTGCCTGCGCCACCGGTACCGGTAATACCCAGCACCGGGGCCGTTGCGTCTCCCTGTTTCCAGATCTGCCGCAGCGCCTGAACCTTCTCCGGGTGATCCACGGCCTCCTCCAGCAGAGAAATCATGCTGGCAATATCCTTGTGGTCGCGGGTGCTCAACTGCTGGGCCGAAATCTCGGGACGCGGCCAGGCACGTACCCGCTGGAAGACGTCATCAATCATGCCTTCCAGGCCCATCTGCATGCCGTGCTCCGGGCGATAGATTTTTTCCACCCCGTAGGCTTCCAGTTCCGCCGCCTCATCCGGGGAAATCGTTCCACCACCGCCGACAATGATTCGAATGTGCTCGGAATTCAGTTCCTTGAGCATATCCACCATGTACTTGAAGTATTCGACGTGCCCGCCCTGGTAGGAACTGCAGGCGATGGCATCGGCGTCTTCCTGCACGGCCGCCCGGACGATATCCGCCACGGAACGGTTATGCCCCAGGTGAACCACTTCCGCGCCATGACTCTGTAACAGGCGGCGAATCAGGTTTATGGCCGCATCATGGCCATCAAACAAGGACGCTGCACTGACGAAACGCAAGGGCGTACGGGTGCGCAAAGGAGAGGGATTCGAGGCATTCAAGGCAGTACTCATCCAGCTAACTCCACCGGGATTCAGGCTCAGCAGCGCATTATACCGAACTCAGAGCTCCCGAACCGGTCAATCGGGAGCCCCCGGGGGTCAAGCCACGCCCCTGCCGGCTCTCGGATACCACACTGCCTGGCCTGTTTTTCATCAGGTTAATCCACAATTGAGCCTCGGTTACTACGCTTGTGCGCTGCAATACGCTGGGGCATCATTCCCGGATGAATGCCGACAAAACGCCAGGCGGCAGCTAAACCCGGAATTTACCGTTTCCTGAGGCGAACTCGCAGTACCGCGGAACGGAGACAGAATGGAGTAAAGACATCATGCAGAACGATTCGGTAGTTATCCTTTCCGCACTTCGTACACCGATCGGCTCATTCCAGGGAAAACTCTCGCCACTGACGGCTCCCCAACTGGCCGCTGCCGCTAACCGCGCGGTCCTGGAGCAAGCCGGCATCGACCCTGTCCAGATAGGAGAAGTGGTGTACGGCTGTGTACTGCCGGCGGGCGTGGGTCAGGCTCCAGCCCGACAGGGCGCACTGGCTGCAGGGATTCCCGAGAGCGTGGGCGCGGTGACCGTTAACAAGATGTGCGGATCCGGCATGAAAGCCGTGATGTTTGGCCATGACATGATCGCCTCGGGCAGCGCTGACCTGATCCTGGCCGGCGGCATGGAATCCATGAGCAACGCCCCTTACCTGCTTCCAAAGGCCCGGGCCGGTTACCGCATGGGCCACCAGGAAGTGCTGGACCATATGTTCTACGACGGCCTGCAAAACGTCTATGACGGACAGATGATGGGCGTGTTCGCCGAAGCCACTGCCGAAAAATACGGCTTTACTCGCGAGGAACAAGACGAATTTTCAACCGAATCCGTGAACCGCGCCTTGCGGGCCACCAGCTCCGGCGCTTTCGCCGACGAAATCGTCCCCGTGACTGTCGAACACCGCCGCAAGAGTTATGTGGTTGAGCAGGACGAGGAACCCGGCCGCTGCGACATCGAGGGCATCCCGAAATTACGCGCAGCATTCAAGCGCGATGGCGGCACGGTCACCGCCGCCAGTTCATCGTCGATTTCAGATGGCGCCGCCTCGGTACTACTGGCATCAGCGGCCAGGGCAGAATCCCTGGGAATCAATCCCCTGGCCACAATTCGCGGACACAGCACATTTGCCCACGCCCCGGCATGGTTCACCACCGCCCCGGTGGGCGCCATCAAGAACCTCCAGGAGAAGCTTGGCTGGAGCAACGATGAGGTTGACCTGTACGAAATCAACGAAGCGTTTGCCGTGGTTACCATGGCGGCCATCAAGGACCTGGGCCTGGATCACGCCAAGGTAAATGTAAACGGAGGCGCCTGCGCCCTGGGACATCCGATTGGCGCAACCGGCGCACGGATTATTACCACCCTGGTGCATGCCCTGAAACGCAGCGGTGGCAAGCGAGGCATTGCCGCCCTTTGTATTGGTGGCGGCGAAGCTACCGCCATAGCAGTAGAACTGGCATAAGCGAGTGACTGCTCATGAAACCCCAGGGGCGCGGAGGTAATAATCTTTGCGCCCTGCTGTGTCATTGAGAACTGGAGATTCCGACCATGTCGGAGAACATACTTCTCAACACCGATGAACGTGGCGTTGCCACGGTTACGCTGAACCGGCCCGACAAGCGTAACGCCTTTGGTGATGAACTCATCAGCGACCTGACGATGTTGCTGAATGACCTTGATGGCGACGAAAGCATCCGGGTGGTTGTGCTCACCGGCGCCGGAGACACTTTCTCCGCAGGCGCGGACCTGAACTGGATGCGGGCAATGGCCGGTTACAGTGAGCAGGAAAACTTTGACGATGCGCTGAAGCTGGCGGAGCTGATGGAAACCCTGGATCGACTGCGCAAGCCCACGGTGGCCCGGATCAACGGTCATGCCTTCGGCGGTGCGGTGGGCCTGGTGGCCTGCTGTGACATCGCACTGGCCAGCAAGAAAGCCCGACTGTGTCTGTCCGAGGTGCGTCTTGGCCTGGTGCCGGCAGTAATCTCACCCTACGTGATCGCCGCTATCGGCCCGCGCCATGCGCGCCGCCTGTTCCTTACCGCCGAAGCCATCAGCGCCAAGGCCGCCCGCAAGATCGGCCTGGTTCACGCGGTTGCCAAGCCCGAAGAACTGGATGAGCTGGTGGAAGAACAAGTGGATATGTTGCTGCAAGCCGGCCCCCACGCCCTGGCCGAGGCCAAACGCCTGGTGCAGGACGTGACCGATGCGGACCCCCAGCGGCGTGACGAGTTACGGCGATCCACCGCGGCACTGATCGCACGTTTACGCGGCAGCCTTGAAGGACAGGAAGGCCTGGGAGCCTTTCTTGAAAAGCGCCCCGCGGCGTGGATTTCCC
>JBFFTZ010000089.1:0-8647 GCA_041571575.1 Gammaproteobacteria bacterium
ATGCAGACAAGTTCATGAAAAGCGAACCGTTGGTATTGAGTGTCGACAGCGGCGGTAACCTTTACCTGAACATTGGGTCGGGTAAAGACAAGCCGATGGCTGGCGAAGAGATTGTAAAACGCACTGCCGCCGTGTTGTCTCGTGACCCCAAGACGCCAGTACTGGTCAAGGCAGACCAGTCGGTCAGTCACGGTGTGGTCGTGGCGGCCATGCGCTTGCTGCAAGATGGGGGCGCACCCAACGTGGGCATCATGACTGACCCGGAATCAGAGATTCCGGTGCGGAAGCAGTAACCGCCGATGCTTGAGTTTGTGCGCGACCATGCCAGGCCCCTGGCTTACTCAGTCCTTGTCCACCTGGTGATCGTGGTTGGACTGGTATTGAATGTGACGCGTTTTAGTCAACCTGCGGCCGCCCCCATGAAAGTTGTCCCGGTGGTGCAGTCCTCGATAGTGGACATGAGCGAGGTGAATCGGCAGCTAAAGGAGCGCGCGATTGCCGAACAGCGAGAGCGCGAGCGCAAGGCACAGGCCGAGAAGGAAAAGGCGCGGCAGATCGAGATAAAGAAGAAACGTGACCAGGAGCTGCGTGAGGCAAAATTAAAAGCCGACGCGGAGAAGAAAAAAGAGGCTGAGTTGCAAGTGAAGCAACAGGCCCAGGAAAAGGCGGCAAGGGAAAAAGCCGAGGCAGACAAGAAGGCCGAGGCTGAACGAAAGCGCAAGGAAGAACAGGCCAGGAAAGCCAAGCTGGAGGCTGAGAAGAAGGCAGAAGAATTGCGCAAGAAGAAGGAAGCTGAGGAGCTCAGACGTAAGCAGATCGAAGCCAAGCAGCGGGCGGAAGCCGAAGCCTTGTTGCGTGAGCAAATGGCGGCCGAGGAAGCCCGGAATGCGGCGGAGCGCTCCGGATTACTGGCGCAGTACATCGCGGAGATAGGACAGAAGATTGAACGGAACTGGAGACGCCCTCCCTCTGCCAAACCGGGATTGGAGTGCGTTGTACAGGTCACCCAGATACCCGGCGGACAGGTGGTAGCGGTGAAGGTGGTTCGTTGTAACGGCGATGATGCGGTGATTCGGTCGGTAGAGGCGGCGGTATATGCGGCATCGCCCTTGCCGGAACCGCCGGATGCGAGCTTGTTTGAACGAAGACTGCAGCTTATTTTCCGACCCGAGGCTGATTGAGCTAAACGTCGTTTCCCGAATCGGGTTACATAGATACACAGACCAGGCAGAATTCATGATCAAGGTATTTACATCAATTTCGATTTTCATACTCATGAGTGTGGTGACAGGCGTTCAGCCTGCCCATGCGGAACTGCGTATCGAAATCACCCGGGGTATTTCCGCCGCCGTGCCTATCGCAGTCGTGCCTTTTGGGTACACCGGCCCGGGTGCCGAGCCCTTCGACGTGGCCGGGGTAGTCGCTGCCGACCTCGCAAGCAGTGGCCGGTTTGACCCTATGGAGCGCAAGGATATGCTGGAAATGCCCAGCAGCGGCGCCGAGGTGGATTTTCAGGACTGGCGGCTTCTGAAAGCCCAGGTGCTGGTGATAGGAAAAGTTTCTCCCATCAATGCCGACGAGTACTCGATCCAGTTCCAGGTGTTCGATGTATTCAAGCGCGAGCAGATCCTGGGTTACCGGATGCCGACCACCCGGGCGGCCATGCGTGCCTCTGCCCATTACGTGGCAGACATGATCTTTGAAAAGCTCACGGGGGTGAAAGGGGTTTTCTCTACCCGGGTGGCCTATGTAACCGTGACTGGCAAGGGACAAGATCGAAATTACGAGCTGGTGGTGGCCGATGCTGACGGCGCGAACGCCGAGAGCATTTCCAATTCGCCGGAACCCATCATGTCGCCGTCTTGGTCGCCGGACGGCAGGAAGCTGGCGTATGTTTCCTTCGAGGGCGGCACGTCCGCTGTGTATGTGCAGATTCTTCGCTCAGGATTCAGGCAGAAGGTCAGCTCTCGCAGGGGCGTTAACGGCGCTCCGGTCTGGCATCCCGATGGCCGGCGCCTGGCGTTGACGCTTTCCCAGGGTGACGGGAACCTGGATATCTATGTGCTGGAACTCACCAGTGGCCGTCTTGAACGAATAACCACTCACCCGGCCATTGATACCGAGCCCGAGTGGCGCAAGGACGGACGTGGGCTTTACTTCACGTCCGACCGCAGTGGCAGGGCTCAGATTTACGAACTGGAACTGCTGGACAAAAAGGCTGTCCGAATTAGTCGGGAAGGGAGTTACAATGCGCGCCCACGCTTGTCGCCTGATGGCAAGCAGTTAAGTCTCGTGACCCTGGACAGGGGGAACTACCGGATTGGCATCATGGATCTGGAAAGAGGGACCCTGCGGGTAGTATCTGAAGGCAAGCTGGATGAATCCCCGGCCTTTGCGCCGAATGGCCAGACTCTGATTTATGCTGCCCGGGAAGGCAGCCAGGGTGTGCTGGCCACGGTCTCGGCAGATGGCCAGATTCGGGGCAGGATCGCTTCCGCTGACGGAGATGTACGTGAGCCAGTCTGGTCACCATTCCCGCCGAATTGATGAATTAATGTAAAATCGGGCGCTGGAACTTTTTAAACGCGCCGACTCCCAAATAAATGGAGCAATAAATATGCGTAATGCAAAACTGGTCATTCTCCTTGCTGCCACCCTTATGCTGGGTGCCTGCAGCAAGTCTCCTGATGTCAAGGACGGTTGGGGCGATGAGCCCGAAATGGTTACCGGCGCCCAGGATGAATCTGGCAGCAGTCAGAGAGGTCTTGGTGATAACGGCGTCCGCGGGGGCGAGGAATTTGGTGGCATGGACCTGGATGCCCAGGATGTATTGGCGGGTACCACCATCTACTTCGACTACGACAGCACGGACATCAAGCTGGACTACGAGGATGTCCTCCTGGCCCATGCCAGCTACCTGGTGGAAAATCCCGGTGTCCGGGTTCGTCTTGAAGGGCATACCGATGAGCGAGGATCTCGGGAGTACAACATCGGGCTTGGTGAACGCCGTTCCCAATCAGTTCGTCGCGTGTTGATGTTACAGGGCGCCCAGGACTCGCAAATTATTACGGTCAGTTTTGGCGAGGAGCGGCCCGCTGAATTTGGTTCCAGCGAGGATGCTTGGACCAAGAACCGTCGTGTAGAGATTCAATACTGAGATGGCTGTGAAACATACAAAACTCATTCCGATTGCAATGCTGGCCCTGCTGTCCGGTTGCGCCACAGACACTTATTCCGTTCAGGACCAGCTTGCAGCTGACCAGGCGCGGCTCGCAGAGCGCGTGGACGGTATTGAGCGAAAAGTCGATAACCAGTCGCTACTGGAAATGTCGCGCAAGCTGGACGCCATGGAGCTGGAAGTCCGGAGCCTCAGGGGCGATATCGAGACCCTGCAGTTTGAGTTGCAGGGATTGAACAGTCGCCAGCGGGACCAGTACATGGATATCGATTCCCGTTTGCAAGGTCTGGAATCCAGTGGCGCGGCAGCGGTGGCGGCAACTTCCGGTGCGGCGACGGCCAGTTCAGCCGGTTCTGCGGCGGCACCGGCAGCTGGGCCGGCCACTGCCTCGGAACAGGAAAGTTACAACACCGCGTTCAACGCACTGAAGGACGGTCGCTATGAACAGGCAGCCAGCGCCTTCAGCCAGTTCCTGACCACGTTCCCGGCCAGCAACCTGGCAGATAATGCCAAGTACTGGTATGCAGAAACCTTCTATGTTCGTCGCCAGTTTGCCGAGGCCCTTTCTACGTTTGAGGCGGTGGTGAAAGACTATCCTGACTCGCGAAAGACGCCTGACGCACTACTGAAGATCGGTTATTGCAATTACGAATTGGGGCAGTGGTCCCAGGCCAAGGCAGCGCTTACCCAGGTAGGGCAGCGCTTTCCGGATTCCACCGCGGCCCGCCTGGCGGGTCAACGGCTGGACAAGATCAAGGCCGAGGGTCACTAGGCCCCGCCGGCTGGCTGAGACGTAATTCCGGTTGCCAAATCAAGGCGGGGGGCCCAGGCCCCCCGTGGTGTTTTTAGCCTATGAGCAAGATTAGCAAGACGGACCTTCCGGCCGATCAGAGGCTGAAGATTTCCGAAATCTTTTTTTCCCTCCAGGGTGAGGCGCGCCAGGCGGGTCTGCCCACCGTGTTCGTGCGTCTTACCGGCTGTCCCCTGAGGTGTACCTACTGCGACACCGAGTACGCATTTTTCGGTGGTCAGTGGATGAGCTTTGACAGTCTGCTTGAAGAGGTAGGCAAGTACCCTGCGCGCCATGTGTGTGTTACCGGCGGCGAACCCCTGGCGCAAAAAAACTGCATCGGACTGCTGAGTCGATTGTGTGATGCCGGCTACCAGGTGTCGCTGGAGACTGGCGGCGCTCACGATGTTTCACGGGTGGATCCCCGGGTTTCCAAGGTGGTGGATATCAAGACCCCCGTCTCCGGTGAAGCGGAAGGTAATCGCTGGGAGAATATCCCGCTTTTGAGCAGCCATGACCAGATCAAGTTTGTAATTTGTAGCCGTGAGGACTACGAGTGGGCGAGGCAGCAGCTACAAGACCGAGGGCTTGATAAGGTCTGCGAGGTACTGTTTTCCCCGGCCTGGGGCCAGGTGAGTTTCAAGGAACTGGCCGAGTGGATTATTGAGGACGGTCTGCCGGTGCGCATGCAGATACAGTTGCACAAGTTAATTTGGGGCGACGAGCCCGGTCATTAGGATTCAAGATATGGGAAAGAAAGCAGTTGTCCTCGTATCCGGTGGTCTGGATTCGGCGACCACCCTGGCCATTGCGCGAAACGAGGGGTTCGAGTGCTATGCCCTGAGCTTTGATTACAGCCAGCGCCATCGCTCGGAACTGGAAGCCGCCCGGCGGGTTTCCGACGCCCTGGGGGCGGTTGAGCACAAGATCATGCGGGTTGATACCGGAGGAATGGGTGGTTCGGCCCTGACTGACATGTCCATAGATGTACCGGAGTCGCCGGAGGAGGAGATTCCCGTCACGTACGTCCCGGCACGCAATACCGTGTTTTTGTCCCTGGCACTGGGATGGGCAGAGGTACTTGGCGCGCGGGATATCTACATTGGCGTGAATGCCGTGGATTACTCGGGGTACCCGGACTGTCGGCCGGAATTCATCAGGGCTTTCGAGCAATTGGCCAACTTGGCGACAAAGGCCGGCGTGGAGGGAGAGCATTTCACTGTGCACACACCTCTGATACTGCTTAGCAAGGGGGATATCGTGTCCCGCGGAGTCGAGTTGGGGCTGGATTATGCTATGACGGTGTCCTGCTACCAGGCTGACGAGCAGGGTAGGGCCTGTGGCCGATGTGACTCATGCCGATACCGTGCCATGGGGTTTTCCGAAGCAGGAATACAAGACCCCACCCGATACCAGCCCCGCTAGAGCCTAATTGAGGCCATTCCCGGAGGATCGCCGGGATTTTCCCCGGATTGCGCTGGCAAGATGGCTCGGGTTTATTTACAATGCGCGCTCTCGCAAAGGCAAGACCGGGTTCTTTACCCGGAGGGCAACTCGGACAAAGCGCCGACTAGCCAGTGCCGCCGGACGCCCAGGCGTCCACTCCCTCGGATGGGGTGTTAGCTCAGTTGGTAGAGCATCGGACTTTTAATCCGCTGGTCATAGGTTCGAATCCTATACACCCCACCATTTTCCTCGTTGATCCTTTGTCTGGCTTCCGGATTCCCCGGGGGACTACCTGGACTCGAACACCGATGTGAGGGAAAAGCCCTGGTCAGGCTCGCATCGAGTGAACCAGGTCCGCAATGTCCTTTACGCTGGTCCTGCAACATCCGCCAATCAGTCTTGCTCCTTCCTGTTGCCAGAGTTGCGCCATAACCGCCAGGGACTCGGACGTACTCCCGGGTATCCAGCGGTTGCCAGTGGATACCCAGCATTCCCCGCTGTTTGGATAAACCAGCAGGGGCTTGGTCGTACAACCCCTGGCAGAGGCCAGTAGCGGGGAGACATGCTGAGGGGGCGTGCAATTCAGGCCTGCGGCCACTATCTGGCTTGAATCATTGGCCGCAGCCATGGCACTGGCAAACGACTCCCCGTGGCTTAGACGGGTGTCATCCTGGCAACTGAAGCTGATCCAGGCGACTGCACCAGGAAACTCTTCCATCGCCCTGAGCAGTAATTCTCCCTCCCGCAAACTGGGAATGGTCTCCAGGGCCAACAGGTCCGGGTTGGCCCGCAGCAAGGTTTCCATGCGCCGCAGGTGGAAGTCGCGGATCGCCGTGTCCGTGGCCTCGTAATTGCCGTGGTATTCCGAGCCATCGTGCAGGTGGGCACCGTAAGGGCCGATTGAGGCGGCGACCAAGGGGCGAGGCCGCTGTGAAGCCCGTTGGCCGCTATCGAGCAATTCATCCCGGGCCTGGTTAGCCAACTCGACGCTCAGTCGCATCAGTCCCGCAGCGTCCTCCCGACTCAGTCCCCGGGCAGCGAAGCCCTCGAAGCTGGCCTGGTAGCTTGCGGTAATGGCCACGTCTGCACCGGCCGCAAAATAGTCGTAATGCAACTGGCGAATGCTTTCAGGCGATTCCATCAGCACCTTGGCGGACCACAGAGGATCGTTAATATTCGCGCCGCGCTCTTCGAGCTCGGTGGCCAAAGCACCGTCCAGGATAATTACCCCTTCTGGATCCTCCAGGAAAGGGGCCAGTATCGAGGTGATTGGTTGCTTGTTGCTGGACATGATCTGCCGGCTTCAGGGGAGTTTGACCCGGACGTCGTTCTTCAGAACGCTGACGGGATAGGTTTCCAGGGCTTTCTCACCGCGAACAACGTTCAACAGCTGGATTCCGGGCGGGAAATTCGCCCAGTCGATGACCTCGCCTGTGCGGATATCGAAACGTGCCCGGTGCAATGGGCACTGGATCTTGCATTCATCGACTATTTTGCCCAGGCCCAGGGGACCGAAGGTATGGGTACAGGTGGTCTGTGTGGCGTAGAAACCGTCCTCAAGGTGAAACAGCAAAATGCTTTTGCCATCCACGGTGAATTTCTTCATCTCTCCCTGGGGAAGATCATTGACCTTGCATACTTTGTGCAGCGGCATTGCTGGCTCCTGTGCGGTCGGCAAATTAGGTGGCACCAATTCCCTGGTGGGTTTCCCGCATTGCCATCGGTGGTTGTTTGTTACCCTGAATTGTAACCCGTGACTCCCCCGGTGGGTTGGTTTCCTGGCCAGAAATTCCGAGGTGCCTGATCTGTAGGCAGTTTTCGCTGCAAATCCCCCGATGCGGGTATGCAGAATTACTGATGTGCAGGAACCTTGGCTCAGTCTATGTTTGCAGGTGTGTGAATAGGTCCAGGACTAAAGTTGCCGTGTACTCGGGGATTGTGGGGAGCTCAACGAATGACCGGTTCTTCCAGTGACAGCCATCCGTTGCCGGCTCATGTAGCGGCAATAAAAGAAAACGGGTTTGCTCAATGGTCTGGCGGCGCAGCGCCGGCGGGCCTTGAAGGACTTTTCGATGACACGGGAATACCGGTAGAAAACATTCGCCACGTGCGAATCTGGGGATTGCAAGTGGACGATGAGAGAGAGTTGCCTGGGCATGAACGCACCTCGATCCCCGACGAAGAGATCTGGCAGGTCACCCTGGTGGCCAAAGACGGATCTCATTTTGAAGTGAATTCCGAATTGCTGGTTCCTGCCAGCGAGCGCCATTAGTCGGGAGGCTAGAGGACCTTGAATACCAACACTACACCAACATCCCTGCGGGCTAAATCAGTTCCGCGGGGCGATCGCCCTGCGTCTTTTGTGGTCGACCCGGCCGCTGCGCGACGTCAGGTATGGTATGAGCTGGCAAGCGGTGCGACCGGACTTGCCCTGGCCCTTTTCATGTGGGGACATATGTTCCTGGTGGGATCGATTCTCACCGGTGAGAAGGGCTTTAACTGGGTTGCCCACATGCTGGAAGAGTACTTTATCGCCCAGCCCACGGTGGCCGCGGTGCTTGTGCTGTTCATCGTTCATGCAGTCATGGCGGCCCGCAAGGTTCCGGGGCAGCTCAAGGAGCGCAAGGTCATGCGTGACCTGGGTCGCGACCTGAATGCCTTCGGCAAGGGTTTCCCGGGAATGGCCCGGGGGGATGAGCGCTTCCAGCCTCATGTTGAATCCATTCTCTGGATCTGGCAGGTGCGCACCGGAATGATCATCCTGGTACTGGCCAGCTTCCACCTGATTTTGCTCGCCTCCAATGTCTTCGAGGCAACCATGCAAGGTGGTCTCGCCATTGACGCCACTCGCACACTTGCCCGGGTACAGGGTGGTTTGTGGATGCTGTACGCCGTGTTGCTGGTCTGCGTGGAGTTTCACGCCAGCGTTGGCTTGTACAGGCTGGCAATCAAGTGGGGGTTCGGCGCACGACTAGGGCGCCATACCCTGCATCGGATCGAACAGGTCCTGCTCTGGCTCTTCCTGGGCCTGGGCGTGGTTGTTCTTGCGGTGTTGGCCGGCTGGCTTCCCGCTCCCCTCGAATTCTTACTTAAGGGCTGAATAGATTATGGAGCCTTTCTACACAACTGACGTATTGGTAATCGGCGGCGGCCTGGCCGGCGAAAGGGCAGCGATTGAAGCGGCTGCCAGCGGCCACAAAGCCACTATTCTTTCCCTGGTTCCTCCCCGTCGC
>JBFFTZ010000090.1:0-8609 GCA_041571575.1 Gammaproteobacteria bacterium
CCAGGATCTCATTGAGAAACCCCATCGGGCTGGGAGTATGGGTCAGGGTCGCCAGACCCACGTGATGCAGGGCCGCCAGCAGGAAGCCGGTGGCCAGGCCCACTGATTCCCCAGGGTAATAGTGCTTTACCTTCCGTCCATCTGGAAGCAAGCCGTATTTCTGGGAAAATATGGCAATCAGACAGGGCGCCGTTTCAAGGAAGCTCTTGCTTGCATCAGTGCCCAGGGGGCGAAGCGCCTCCAGCCACTCCGGCGAAGCGCGATGCTCATAAAACTCCTGCTCCTCCTGTTCCGCCGCCTCACGAATCCGGCGCTTGATCCCGGGATCCCGGATCACCACGAAATGCCAGGGCTGCATATTGGCGCCACTGGGAGCGGTTGCCGCCGCAGCAAGACACTCCTCAATGATTCCTGGCGGTACCGGCTCGTCAGAAAAATCGCGAACGGTTCGACGACGCCGGATTTCCTCGTGAAAGCGCCTGGCCCTTTGCAGCATTTCCTGTTCCGGATAGCGCGGGTATTTTCCCAGGGGGATAAATTTTGGCTCGGCCATTCAACACTCCAGTTGGTACTAACCCTTCCTCTTAGTCTTCATCGATCCATGGTGCAAGACACTGCTCCACGTCGTCCGGGTGGACCGCATCTTCGGGCATCGCAAACGCTCTCACCGAGATGCCCGCCCGGTGCACACTTTCTGGATCACCGGATATCAGGGGATGCCATGCTTCAAGCGCCCTGCCCTCGTCCACGCGACGGTAGGCACAGCTTGCAGGCAGCCAGTGGAAGGTACTGCGAGTGGTGTCCAGCACAATGCAGTCCGGCACCCGTTCGGTACGATTGTCGTAGTCGCCGCAGCGACAGCTATCCCGGTCCAACAATTCGCAGGCCAATCGAGTGTGCACCAGTTGACCGCTGTCCTCGTCCTCCAACTTGTGCAGGCAGCAACGTCCGCAACCATCACACAGGGCTTCCCATTCCGCCGCGGACATGTCGTCCAGCTTCTTCCGTTTCCAGAACTCTGTTTCCAGCCCCGATTTTTCGTCAGTCAATAGTAGAACTCCGCAGCCATCTCAGCGATGCCTTATCATACGTGCATACACCTTGGCGGAGTGACACATGCTTGCGGTTTTTCTTGATAGCGAGACATTGGATCGTGGCGATCTGGACCTGGGCCCGCTGCAAAAGGTCGCTCCCGGATTGAAGGTGTATCCAGCTACCGCCCCCGGGGACGTCGCAGAGCGCATTGCTGATGCCCAGGTGGTGATCCTGAACAAGGTGCGCATGAATGCGGAACTTATCCGCTCGGCCGGCAAGCTGCGGCTTATTTGTCTCGCCGCCACCGGGAGCGACAATGTAGATCTGGAGGCGGCCAGACAATCCGGCGTGCAGGTTTGCAACATACAGGCCTATTGCAGCGATTCTGTGGCCCAGCACGTCTTCGCCATGATTCTTTACCTGAACCAGTACCTGGGCGACTTCGACACCCTGTCCCGGGGTGGCGCATGGCAACAGCACCCGCACTTTTGCATGCTGGCTCGCCCCCAGCGCGAACTTGCCGGCCTTACCCTGGGAATCATTGGTTACGGAGAACTGGGCAAGGCAGTGGCGGGAGTAGCAAATGCTTTCGGCATGCAGGTGCTGCTATGCCAACGCCCCGGTAATCCGGATTCGCCCCAACCCAGGGTGAGCCTGGATACCTTGTTGCAGCGCTCGGACGTGGTAAGCCTGCACTGCCCGCTGAACGATCACACCCATCACTTGATCGGCAGGGAACAGCTGGCGCTTATGAAGCCGGACGCCCTGCTCATCAATACCGCCCGGGGCGCCCTGGTAGAGCCCCTGGCCCTTGCCCGCGCGCTGCGGAAGAGTGAAATCGGCGGTGCCGGCATCGATGTGCTTGAACAGGAACCCCCGGTTGACGGAAACCCGCTGCTGGACCCGGACATACCACGGCTGATCGTTACACCGCATATTGCCTGGGCCACTCTCCAGGCCCGCCAACGGGCAGTCAGCCAGATAGCCGAAAACATTCAGACCTACCTGGGCGGCGCAACCATCCGGCGGCTGGTATGAATCCATGGACCCTGAAATTTCGAATTCCTGCCCATGACTAACACTCCTGCACTGTACTGGATACGACGAGACCTCCGCCTGGCGGATAATCCGGCCCTGTTTCATGCCGCCAGCCGCGGACAGGTTATTCCCGTGTACATCCATGCAGACCATGAAGAGGCTCCCTGGCAACCCGGCGGCGCCTCACGCTGGTGGCTGCATCACAGCCTCGCCTCCATGGCCAGGTCTCTGGAGAAAATCGGCAGTCGGCTGATCATTCGGCGTGGGTCATCCCTGGAAACTCTGCAGACCCTGGTCAGTGAAACCGGGGCGACGGCGGTATTTTTCAATCGTCTCCATGAGCCGGCATGTCATGACCGTGACCAGCGGGTAAGCACCGCTCTGGAGAACCAGGGACTCGAGGTACAGGACTACGCAACGGCCACGTTGATAGAGCCCGGGGCCCTGACCAACCAGCAGGGCGAGCCATACCGGGTGTTCACGCCATTCTGGAAGGCCATGCAGGCACTGGGCGAACCCTCGGAATGCCTGCCCTCACCCGGCGACATACGGTCACCGACCGTTTGGCCCGCCAGTCTTTGCCTGGACGATCTCGCCCTGGAGCCCAGCGGGGAGAGCGTGGCGGGCCATAGCTGGACCCGGGGTCTGGCCGAGCACTGGGAGGTGGGAGAGCACGCGGCAAACCAAGGCCTGGAGACGCTGGCCGAAAGCACCATAGAAATTTACCCTGTCCAGCGAGATTTCCCCGCCAAACCCGGGGTTTCGCGCCTGTCCCCCCACCTGCATTTCGGTGAGCTTTCACCTCGACAGATATGGAGCCAGTTACGCCAGGCCGGTCTTCGCAACGGCACCGAAGCCCAGACCCTTGCCTATCTCAGGCAGCTGGCCTGGCGGGACTTTGCCCATCACGTGCTGCACTACTTTCCTCGCAGCCCGCTGGAACCCATGTATCCAAAGTATCGGGATTTCCCATGGCGACAGGACCACGAGCAGTTGCTCCGGGCCTGGCAACAAGGGCGCACCGGCATTCCCATCGTGGATGCCGGCATGCGCGAGTTGTGGCACACGGGGTGGATGCATAACCGGGTGCGCATGGTGGCCGCATCCTTACTGGTTAAGAACCTGCGTATTCCCTGGGGTAAAGGCGCCGCCTGGTTCTGGGACACCCTGGTGGATGCAGACCTGGCAAACAACACCATGGGGTGGCAGTGGTCCGCAGGCTGCGGGGTGGATGCTGCCCCCTACTTCCGGATATTCAATCCGATACTGCAAGGCGAGAAATTCGACCCCCAGGGCGTCTATGTGCGCCGCTGGATACCCGAGCTCAGGGGTGTTCCCGACAAGTTCGTTCACAAGCCCTGGATGGCGCCGGGCGGGCAAGGAAAGATCTACCCGTCTCCCGTCATCGACCTGGCGAGCAGCCGAAAGGAAGCTCTTGAAGCGCTTGCATCCATCCGTGATGCCGCCAACTAAACAAAATCCTCCGGCCTCAGCAGGGTCTCGGCCCAGTCCAGGACACCCAGGACCCGTGGTGAAAGCAGCGCCCGGGCTTCACGGGCCGGCATCCAGCGGTACTCGTTGTGCTCCGCCCGACCGAGTTCCGGGTTCACTGGCAGGCTGACTACCCCGACATCTGAGAGAGCCAGGTAGTAACGCGCGGTTTTGCCATGACTGTAGGGGCCGGTCTCGAAGAACTGCTCACCCAGGAAAAACTTAAGCCCGGTCAGGGTGGTTTCTTCTTTTACCTCGCGCAACGCGGCCTGCATCGGGGTCTCACCAGGCTCCAGCATGCCCTTCGGGAAATCCCAGTAACGAAAAGCCCGGAGCAGGAGGAACAACCATTCATCGCCATCCGGTCGCACCACCACGACACCAGCAGAAAGCCGGCTGCCTCGCTGGGCGCGACGCCTGGCCTTTCTCTGCTCAGTCATGCTGCCCTCCCTGGCTAGCCTGCGTCACCGCGCAAAGTGATTACGGGCGGCTGGGTCACCACGCTTCGCGTGGCCAGCAAACCACTGACCCCAACCAGCAGCGCACCTGCCGTCATACCCAATAACCACAGGCTGCCGTCCCAATGGCCCTCCAGATCGAATACCCGGGTGGCCAGCAAGTAGCTGGCGACGCTGGCGCCCGCCGCTGCGAGCAATCCGCTCAACAGGCCCAGGACGCCAAACTCGGTGAGCACTCCCAGGAGCACGGTTCTCCGGCTGGCTCCCAGGGTTCTGAGCATCGCGCTTTCATAACGCCGCTCATCCCGGGTGGCCTGCACCGCCGCTAACAACACCATTATCCCGGCCAAAAGGGTAAACAGGAATACGTATTGAACCGCAAGTGAGGCCTTGTCCATGACGCCCCGAACCTGGCCCAGGATGGCGTCCACATCAAAAACCGTCACCCCGGGGAGATTACGGGCCAGCTCCAGTATCACCCCCCGCTGATCGGGGCCGACATGAACACTGGTGATATAGCTGGCCAGGGACTCATCGACCGTTCCGGGAGATAGCACCATGAAGAAATTCGGTCGGAAGCTGTCCCAGCGCACCTGGCGCAGGCTGGTCACACTGGCCTTCACCAACTCACCTGACAGGTCAAACTCGACCTGGTCACCAAGCTTCAGGCCAAGGTCACCGGCAAAGTCCTCCTCCACCGAAACCTGCCCGGCGCTTCCCGGGCCCGCATCCCACCAATTGCCCTGAACTAGGGTATTCCCCTCCTGCGGGGCCGCGCTCCATGTGAGGTTGCGCTCCCTTTCCACCCAGCGCTGACCGCGGCGATCATCGAAATCCATGTCCGCCACCTTGACGCCGTTGATAGCGGTAATTCGCCCCCGGACCAGGGGAGACAACTGTGGAGGCGGAATATCACCACTTTTCATGGTCGCCAGGAACAAATCCGTTTCTGCAGGCTGAATGTTAATCATGAACTGGTTGGGCGCATCCTCCGGCAGGGTGGCCCGCCACTGGCTCATCAGGTCATCACGAGTCACCGCGAGCAGCAACATCACCATAAGACCCAACCCAAACCCCACCAGCTGGATGACCGACTCCGATCCCCGCCTGGCTATATTCGCCAGCCCGTAGCGCCAGGCTGCACCCATGCCCCGGCGCAAGCGCCCCACGGCCAGGACCAGGGCCCACCCGGCCAGACCCAGGACCAGCACCGCAGCGATATTGATGCCAGTGACCAGCAGCAAGGTGCGAGGCTCGCCCACCAGCCAGAACACCGCCAGCATGTAGGCGGACAAGGCGAGTCCATACACCACCCAGCGGCTGGCCCGGGGTGGCGCCAGGTCCCTGCGAAGCACCCGTAACGGGGCGACCAGCCTGAGTTCAAGTAACGGTGGCAGGGCAAATCCGGTGAGCAAAATCAGTGCGGCGGCCGGCCCTACCAGCCAGGCCGCCAGGGTCGGCGGAGGCAGCACACCCTGAACCATATCCCTTGCCCACCAGGCCAGTAATTCCTGGGCCCCATACCCGACCAGGCTTCCCGCCAGACCGGTAACCAGTGCCAGGCAAAGAAGCTGGGCAACACCCTGGCGCAAGACCATTGCCTGGGATGCACCCATGCACTTCATCAGCGCAATAGTATCCAGTTGCCTGGCAGCGTAACGCCTTGCCGCCATGGCCACTGCCACCGCCGACAGGATCGCACTCACCAGCGCGGCCAGTCCAAGGAAGCGCTTGGCCCGGCTAGCGGCATTCCGGATTTCAGGGCGAGCGTTCTCCAGGTCTCTGACGGTCAGGAACTCATCCTCCATCTCCCGAAAACGATCTCCCGCGCCCCTGATGGCATTCGGGTCCCCGGCCAGCAACAGGCCGTGGGACACCCGGCTACCCGGCCGGATGAGTTCCGATGCCGCCAGGTCCTGCAGGTTAATGATCAGGGTCGGCGCCAGGTCGACAAATTGGAAACCCTGGTCAGGGATATAGTCCGCCACTTGGGTCACCGTGAGCTCCAGCGCCCCGAGTCGTATCCGCTGACCGGTTTCTATTCCCAGCCTGGCTAACAGCCGGGCCTCTCCCCAGGCCTCCCCGACCCCGGGAACACGAGTCACGGGGTAGCCCTGGGCAAACAATTCATCAGCCACTTTCAGCCTGCCACGCAAGGGGTAGGCCTCATCCACCGCCTTGACAGAAATCAGGGTGCTCGCCTCCCCGGCGAAGGCGACACTGGCCAAACTGGTCACCCTGGCTTGTCGCAGGGCGAACTCATCAGCAATCTGGGAAAGCTCGGCGGACAAGGGACGACTGGAACTGACAACCAGGTCTGCCGCAAGCACCTCCGCAGCCTGTTGCTGCACGGTGACCGCCACACGGGAGGTAAACAAGGCCACCGAGGACAGGGCGCTGATGCCCACCACCACCGACAACATCAGGACGTATAACTCCCCTGCACGCCATTCTCGCGAGAGTGCTTTTAGTCCAGCAGCATATCCTTTCATCTGGATGCGTTTTCCGCCGCCACCAGGCGACCATCCTCGATTTCGATAACCCGGTCGCACCTAAGGGCAAGACCATGATCGTGGGTCACCAGCACCAGGGTCGTGCCCAGGGCACTGTTAAGGGAGAACAGCAGGTCGATAATCGTGGCGCCGGTCCTGGAATCCAGGTTTCCGGTGGGTTCATCCGCAAACAGGATACGGGGTCGGGTAACAAACGCCCGGGCAATGGCAACCCGCTGCTTTTCGCCACCGGACAACTGCCTGGGATAATGCCGCCTGCGGGCTGTCAGGCCGACCTGTTTCAATACTTCGTCGGCGCGACTCTCCGCATCAGCCTCCCCGGCCAATTCCAAGGGCAGCATGACGTTCTCCACGGCGGTGAGCGACGGAATCAGGTGAAACGACTGGAATACAAATCCCACTCGCCCTGCCCGTCGAGCGGCTCGGCCGTCCTCATCCAGCGTGGACAACGCCTCGCCATCCAGCCAGACCTCGCCTTCGCTGGCCTCGTCCAGTCCTGCCAGCAAGGCCAGCAATGTAGATTTGCCCGCGCCGGACTGGCCAACAATCGCCACCGACTCGCCCAGGGCAATTTCCAGGCTGACCTTATCAAGAATAGTCAACGGCCCCTCTGGGCTGGTAACCTCTTTAGCAATGTCTACAGCTTTCAACACGGGCCGACTGGCCGTCTCATCCTTGTGCTCCAAACTTCTGATCCTCTGGGTCGTCGTTTTGTATGCGCCTGCCGTGCACGCCGGTTCTCAAGTACTGGTCCTGGGCGATAGCCTGAGCGCAGGATACAACATTGAAGTTGCCCAGGGCTGGGTCCAATTACTACAGCAACGCCTGGAAGAACAAGGGTACGGACACTCAGTTGTGAACGCCAGTATGAGCGGAGAAACCACCGGAGGTGGACTCAATCGACTTCCCCGCGCATTGAAGCTGCATTCGCCCCAGGTGGTCATTGTGGCGCTGGGTGGCAATGACGGTTTGCGCGCCCTGCCGCTCTCGGTGATCCGCTCCAACCTGGAAAAAATTGTCGACCTGAGCATTGAGGCCGGCGCTCAGGTGGTACTGGTCGGGATCCGCATCCCGCCAAACTACGGACAGGAATACGGAGACGGCTTCTACCGTATCTACGCGGAACTGGCGCAGAGTAGAGGCCTGTTCCTGGTTCCCTTTGCCCTGGAGGATATCGCATTGTCCGAGGGCATGATGCAAAGCGATGGAATTCATCCCACCGCCTCTGCACAAACACGCCTGCTGGATAACATCTGGCCTGCCCTGAAAAAGGCTCTGGATGCCGGAGAACGTCATAAAAGCGCGCAGTAGGTTGTGACCGTCGTTCAACGGGTGCTATAAATCATCCTATCGATTGATTAATCAGTCCTGAAAAGACTGATGACACTTCGCACTAATAAAATCTGGCGCTGCTATCGAAGGCGTCAGGAGCTAAGGAGAAACTGGCCGTGGAAAAGATCTGGCTGAAAAATTACCCCGAGGGCGTACCGGCGGAGGTGGACATCAACCAGTATGCGTCCCTGAAGGATTTGCTGGAGCAGAGCTTCGAAACCTACAAGGACCTTCCCGCAGTCACCAACATGGGCAAGACGCTCACTTATGGTGAGCTTGATCAGCAAAGCCGCTATTTCGCGGCCTTCCTTCAGAATAACTGCGGCCTGGACAAGGGTGACCGGGTAGCCATCATGATGCCCAACCTGCTGCAGTATCCGGTTGCACTGTGTGCGGCCCTGCGGGCCGGTCTGGTCGTGGTCAACGTGAACCCCATGTACACGCCCCGCGAACTTAAACACCAGCTCAACGATTCCGGCGCCAAGGCCATCGTGATCCTGGAAAATTTCGCCCACACCCTGGCCAAGGTTATCGATGAGACCGGCGTTGAGACCGTCGTGGTAACCCAGATAGGCGACATGCTGTCAGTACCAAAGCGCCAGATCGTCAATTTTGTGGTGCGCAATGTTAAGAAGATGATCCCTGACTGGAACATCCCCAACAGCGTGACACTCAGGCACGCGATCAACGACGGCAAGTGGCAAAACCTGGAAGACGTTGAACTGGGTCACGCCGACCTGGC
>JBFFTZ010000091.1:0-8585 GCA_041571575.1 Gammaproteobacteria bacterium
GGATGCAGCACGCTGATACCGGAAAAGGTCAACCGCTGGTCATCACCTGCTTGCACCCGCCCCTGCTCCAGGACAAAATCTCCGCGAAGATGATGGGCCGGATTAGGCACCATCACCAGCTCCGCCAGGTCCCCCTCCTCCAGTCCAAGACTGGAAAAATCAAACGGGCAATAGACGTCCGCATTGACCAGCAGGAAGGGCTCGTTCCCCAGCAACGGCAGGGCACGAAATATCCCCCCGCCGGTTTCCAGGGCCGGATACCCTTCCGGGGAATATTGCAGCGCCATTCCGAAGCGCTCACCGTCTCCCAGGTGTTCACGAATCTGCTCGCCCAGCCAGGACAGGTTAATAACCACGTCCCGGATACCCGCCCGGGCAAGTCCTTCCAGGTGATACTCGATCAGGGGCCGACCGGCCACCCGCAACAGGGGCTTGGGGCAGGCATCAGTAAGAGGCCGCATGCGCTCGCCGCGCCCGGCCGCCAGCACCATTGCCCTGGTCGGAGTTTTCAGCTGAGCGTTCACGGGTCAATCCCGGATATCTTCTCGCCGCCCAGGGATAACACGTCTCGTTCCAGCAGGCGGGCGAAGTCCTGCAAGGGCTCATAACGGGGCGCCACTGTCTGAATGTAGGACAGGGTTCGCGGCACATCGGGCAAATAGCCCGGCTTGCCGTCCCGGTACCACAGCCTGGCAAAGATGCCGCTGGCTTTCAGGTGACGCTGGATACCCATCACGTCGAACCAGGCCAGGAACTGGGTCTCGTCCTGCCCCACGTCAACACCCTTGCCCAGGGCCAGCTGCCTGTACTGCAGAGCCCAGGCACGCACTCGTGGCTCCGGCCAGCGGATGTAACAGTCCCGCAGCAGGGACACCAAGTCGTAGCTTACCGGCCCATACACCGCATCCTGGAAGTCCAGAACACCCGGGTTGCCAGACTCGCAGCGCATCAGGTTGCGAGAATGGTAGTCCCTGTGCACGAACCCCCTGGGCTGGGCCAGGGCCTGCTCCCGAATCCAGTCGAAAGCCTCTATGGCGGCCCGGTGAATCTCCGAGTCCGGCCCAAGGCCAAGGTGACGATCCAGGAACCAGTCGGTGAACAGGGCCATTTCCCGGTCCAGCAGCGCCTGGTCATAGGGCGGCAGGCTTGCCGCCTCCGAGGCCAAAGCTGCCTGCATGTCCGCAAGGCTGTGCATGGCATCCCGGTACAGGCCATCGGCCAATTCCGGATCCCGTCGCAGTTCATCCAGGTAAGTCCGGTTCCCCAGGTCTTCCAAAAGCAGGAAGCCGCGTTCCAGGTCTGTGGCCAGGCACTCCGGAGCATGGGCAGAGGCGCTGCGTATCATCCCGCCAACCCTCAAAAATGGCCGGGAATCTTCCTTGTCAGGGGGGGCATCCATGGCAATCCAGGTTTGCCCGTCTGAAAAAATACGGAAATAACGTCTAAAGCTAGCGTCTTCACTGGCTCTTTCCAGTGTAAAATCCCCGTGACCCAGCACTTTCAGCAACCACTGCCGTAATAGCGCCACCCGGGCATCAGAACTTAATAACGGGGCAGTCATTCAGGAAAATTGAAGGCACTGGACGAGTGTGCCATTGTAACGAGCGTTGATGAAAACCATACCTCAGCAGATCCTCCTGATCCTCATTCTATTGCCCGCCATGGCAATGGCGGACGGGGATGTATGTGGCGTATTGGCACAAACCGATGACCAGAATCTGCAGCCTGACGAAACCTGGCCGACCTTACCCCAAGATGCCATAGAAATCACCGCCGACCATGCCGAAATCAATCGCAGCGGTGAAGGTGAGGTGAGCGGCAATGTCCGCTTGAGACAAAACGACAGTGCCCTGTTGGCCGAGCGCGCCCGATTCAACGCCGAAACCATGAGTTTTTCTCTCAGTGGCAATGTCCGACTTGTCAGCCCAACCCTGGAATTGAGCGGCCAGAGCGCAAATTTTCTCAGCGCCAACAGGACGGTGAATTTTTCCGAATCGGAATTCGTCCTGCCGGGTACCGGACGGGGCGCGGCGAAGCGACTGGACGCACCAGAAAAAGGCATCATCAAACTTGAGGAAGTGAGTTTTACAACCTGCCCGCCGGGCAATGACGACTGGATGCTGGAAGCGGATCGTATCAGCCTGGACAGGGAAGGCGGCAACGGGGTGGCCAAGGGGGCTCGCTTTCGCTTCAAGGGAGTACCCATCCTGTACACCCCTACGTTCTCATTTCCCCTGAACGACGCACGCAAAACCGGCTTCCTGGTGCCAAAAATCGGCAGTTCCTCACGAACCGGTTCAGAAGTGCAAATCCCCTTCTACCTGAACCTGGCGCCGAACTACGATTTCACCTTCACCCCCAACATCATGAGTAAACGGGGCGTGCTATGGCAGAACCAGTTCCGCTATCTAACCGAGCGCAACACGGGGCGCCTGGAGCTGGATTACTTGTCCAGTGACAAGGAAACCGGGGAAGATCGAATTCTTGGCAGCGCTTATCACCAGACTCGTTGGCAAAGTGGCTGGTGGGCGACCCTGGATGCCAGCAACGTATCAGACAGCAATTATTTCGAGGACCTGGGCGGCAGCATAGGCCTGACCAGCCAAACCCAACTGGAGCAGAATCTGCAGCTGGAATACAACGGCAGCAACTGGTCGTTCCTGGCACGAGTGCAGAACTTCCAGACTATTGATGACAGCATCACCGACGAGCAGAGACCCTATACCCGGGCGCCCCAGTTGATGGCCCGTGGGTATTGGCCGGACCTCACCCTGGGACTCACGGCAGGACTGGATTCGGAACTGGTGCGTTTTGAACGCAACCTGGGGGTCACGGGCACCCGACTTAACGTGGCGCCCCGTCTGAGCCTGCCATTGGGCAATCCCGGCATCTACCTGACACCCACCCTGGAGTGGGAGTTCACCGGATACACCCTTGAAAACACCTTGCCGGGTGAGGAGACCAATCTGAGTCGCAACACGCCGATTTTCAGCCTGGACAGCGGCCTGGTCCTGGATCGGTACACCGGCGGAAAACGAAACCTGATATCGACCATTGAACCCCGGATGCAATACGTCTATATCCCCTACAAGATACAGGACGATCTGCCGATATTCGACACCGGCGTACCGGATTTCAACCTGGTGCAGCTGTTTCGCCAGGACCGCTTTGCCGGACCTGACAGGGTGGGCGACACAAACCATCTTGCAGCCGGGTTGACCACCCGCCTGCTTGACCCCGACAATGGACGCCAGTATCTTGCAGCCACGGTTGGTGGACAGTACTACTTTGAAAATCAAAGAGTTACTCTTCCGGGAGTGACCCCGGTGGACCGCAACAGCTCGGACGTGTTTGCCGAGCTTGATTTTGGCTTCTTCAATCGCTGGAGCCTTGGGCTGGCAACCCAGTGGCAAACGGCGGAACGCATCAGCCAAAAAAATGTCGTACGCATACAATACAAGCCGAAAGACGACAGGGTAGTCAATTTCGCCTACCGTATGCAGAAAGATGAACTGGAACAAACCGACTTGTCCTTTTCCTGGCCCGTGGGTCAGAACTGGAACGCGGTAGGGCGCTGGAATTACTCACTGCCCGACGGGAAGACCCTGGACAGCCTGGTCGGCCTGGAATACGAAAGTTGTTGCTGGGCAGTTCGCCTGGTGACAAGACGCTATATAGCCTCCCGCTCAGGCGACCGCGACAGTTCAATCATGTTGCAGTTCAATTTCAAGGGACTAAGCAACCTGGGTTCCCCGGTTGAAAAGGTCCTGGCCATGGGCATACTTGGATACCAATAGGAAATTGATTTGGACATTATGAAAATCCGATACCCGCTGTTCGCATTGCTGCTGACTGCAACCCCATTGCTGAGCCCAGCACCAGCTCACGCGCAAACCCGTGAAATCAGTACCTCGGGAGAGCTCCTGGATCGCGTGGTCGCTCAGGTCGATGAGGGCGTGGTGCTGCAAAGCGAACTGGATTCGGCGATGACGCTCATCTCCCAGCGACTGACGGAACAGGGCGTCGAGTTGCCCCCGGACAGCATTCTTCGCCAGCAGGTATTGGAACGCCTGATCCTGGCCGAGATACAGATGCAGCGAGCCGCGGAACTTGATATCCGGGTGTCTGATGAGCAGCTAAATGGCGCCCTGGCCAACGTTGCCAGCCGCCACAACATCCCGTTCAATGAACTGCCTGATGTCCTGGCTGCCGAGGGCATTGACTACGGCACCTACCGAGAGGAAATGCGCCGGGAAATGATAATGGCGCAACTGCGACAGCGCGATGTGGAGTCCCGGGTGAATGTGACCCCCAGGGAACTGGATCAATACCTGGCAAAGCAGAGTGAGCGGCTGGATGCCAATGCCGAGTACGAGTTGGCCCATATCCTGATCGGCCTCCCCGGCAACGCCACGCCCGAACAGATCAAGGCCGCGGAGACCAAGGCCCAGGATATATATCGCAAGCTGCTACAGGGCGCGGATTTCGGCCAGACCGCTGTGGCCACCTCCGAATCCCGGGATGCGCTGGAAGGCGGCTATCTTGGCTGGCTCAAATCCGGTGAGGTTCCCACCCTGTTTGCCGACATCATCCCCACCCTGGGCAAGGATCAGGTATCTGAACCGGTACGCAGCGGCAGCGGTTACCACATCCTCAAGCTGATGGGGTTGCGCGGCGTGGACCCGGTGATCGTGGACCAGATTCATACCCGACACATCCTTATTCAAACCAACGAAATCCTGGACAGTGAATCCGCTCGCAAGAAACTGGAAGAAATTCGCGCGCGGATTGTCGATAACGGCGAGGATTTCGGTGCCGTGGCAAAGGCGATTTCTGATGACCCGGGATCGGCCTCCGAGGGCGGTGACCTGGGCTGGGCCACTCGCGGACGTTTCGTCAAGGACTTTGAAGATGTTGCCGACACGCTGGAAGAAAATGAAATCAGCCAGCCATTCAAGACCCAGTTCGGGTGGCACATTCTGCAACTGCTGGGAAAACGACAGTACGACAGCACCGCCGATAGCCGTCGCAACCAGGCCTACCAGGCGCTGCGCCAGCGCAAGGTGGTCGAACAAACTGAAATCTGGTTGCGTCGCCTGAGAGACGAGGCGTTCGTGGAGGTCCGGCTCTAGGGCCGGCACACAGGGAGTTAACCGTGACCAGGCTTCCGGGACTGATACTCACCGCAGGAGAACCTGCGGGAATCGGTCCGGATCTTTGCCTGCAGCTTGCTGATCACTCCTGGCCCGCGCGACTCGCCGTGGCCGGCAATATGGACTTGCTCCGGCAACGTGCCCAGCTACTGGGAATCAAGGTCACGCTCAAGGAATGCGACCTGGACAGTGTCGCCGAGCATGAGCCCGGCACCATACAGGTGGCGCACTGCCCGCTGGAATCGCCGGTCATCGCCGGCAAGCTCAATACCGCCAATGCAGCGCACGTATTGCAGTTGCTGGACATGGCCAGCGACGCCTGCACCTCGAGAAAGGCCGACGCCATCGTCACGGCGCCATTGCAGAAAAGCGTTATCAACGATGCGGGAATTCCCTTCACCGGTCATACCGAATACCTGGCGGAGCGCACCGGCGCCGCAACGCCGGTAATGCTCCTGAGCAGCGGCAAGCTAAAGGTTGCACTGGCAACCACTCACCTGCCCCTTCGGGAGGTGGCCGACGCCATTACCGGCCCCTTGCTCGAAGCAGTCCTGGTGGTCTTGCTGGCCGACCTGGAACTGCGTTTCGGAATCGCCAATCCACGAGTCATGGTTTGCGGCCTTAACCCACACGCCGGTGAATCGGGTCACCTGGGCAAAGAGGAAGAAACCACCATCATCCCGGTGCTGGAAAAACTCCGCGCACGGGGTGCATCAGTTATCGGTCCGGTGCCGGCGGACACCGCGTTCACACCCGCCCAACTGGCCCGCGCCGATGCGGTGCTGGCCATGTATCACGACCAGGGCCTGCCGGTAATAAAGCATGCGGGATTTGGCGAGGCCGTTAACGTGACCCTGGGCCTGCCTATAATCCGCACCTCGGTAGATCACGGAACCGCCCTGGACCTGGCAGGAACCGGCAGGGCCAGCGCCACCAGCCTGGAAGCGGCTGTCCGGCTCGCCATAGAACTGGTCAACCATTCCCGACACTGACTACCGGCGGATTCTCGCAAGTCGGTTTCCCCTCCCCGTCCTCGATCAACATCCGGAGCCCTTACCGGGGTGATATCATTGACCGCCTGGCTGATCCGCGGCTCCACCAGGCACAGGCAGCTTAGTCCAACTCGATAAGCTGTCACTGATTTTTGACAAGAGCACAGGCGCTGCCCAGGGATTCCCTAAATGCATCAACCAAGAAAACGCTTCGGTCAGCATTTCCTGCATGATCACCAGGTGATCGAGAGGATCATCAAGGCTATCGACCCAAAGCCGGGGGAACGCCTGCTGGAAATCGGACCCGGCCTGGGCGCAATCAGCCTTCCGTTGCTGAAGAAGATCGGCAAGCTCATGGCGGTGGAACTGGACCGGGACGTTATTCCCCACCTGACCCGGGCAGCTCAAGAACTGGGCGAGCTGACAATTTTCCAGGCAGATGCCCTGCGCTTCGACTACAGGGAAGTCGCTGGAGCCGGTGACAAGCTGCGCTTGATCGGCAACCTTCCCTATAACATTTCAACCCCCCTGCTGTTCCATTTCCTGGAGCAGAAAGAATGCGTGAAGGACATGCACTTCATGCTCCAGAAGGAAGTTGTCGAGCGCATGGCCGCCGGTCCCGGCAGCAAGACCTTTGGTCGCTTGTCGGTGATGCTGCAGGCATCTGCGAAAGTGGAACACTTGTTCGATATCGGTCGTGAGGCATTCACGCCTCCACCCAGGGTGGAGTCCAGTTTCGTGCGCCTGGTGCCCTATGAGACGCCACCATTTCAGATCAATGATCAGAAGCTGTTTTCACAACTCGTGGTCAGTGCGTTTTCCCAGCGGCGCAAGACCCTGCGCAACAGTCTGAAGAAATTACTGAATGCAGATCAGATCGCCTCCGCGGGCGTGGATCCCACCGCCCGACCGGAGACTCTGGAACCCGAACAGTTCGCGAAGCTGGCCAATCTTCTGATTCCCGACCAGGCGACGGATTGAGCTATAATCGACCCAGGCAAAGAGGAAAATCAACGCTATGTATAAGCAGATTCTCGTCGCAATTGACCTTAGCGAAAATAGCGAGCGGGTGATTCAGCGCGCCAGTGTAGTGGCCGAAAAATTCGGCGCCCAGATGCGCTTGTTGCACGTGGTCGAGTATGTTCCGATCGAACCCATGGGTGAGGCACTGATGCCGGCCATGGAAATTGAACGGGACCTGGTTGCCAACGCAACCCGCAACCTGGATAAGCTCGCTGCCCGGATCGGTCTTGCCGATGCACCCCGCTCGGTAGAAGCCGGCAGCATCAAATCCGAAATCGTGCGCATCGCGGCCGAAAGCTCGGCCGACCTGGTGGTACTGGGAAGCAGGGAACGACACGGCCTGGCGATACTGCTCAATTCGACCGAAGACACGGTCCTGCATAGCGCCGGCTGCGACGTGCTGGCAGTGCGGTTACCCTGAGCGTGGTTGACCCGGCGCACAGCATCAAGGTGGACGTCCAGAGCGAATTTATAGAGGGGCAGTCCAACCCTGCAGAAAATCGCTATGTTTTCGCCTATACCATCACCATCGCCAATACCGGCACGATTCCGGCCAAGTTACTTACCCGTCACTGGCTGATCACCGACGCCAACGGCGAAATACAGGAGGTACGTGGAGAGGGAGTTGTCGGTGCGCAACCCCACCTTAAGCCCGGCCAGTCATTCAGGTATACCAGCGGCACCGTCATCGAGACGCCCGTCGGATCCATGCAGGGTAGCTACCAGATGGTTGCTGACAATGGCGAGGAATTTGACGCGCTCATCGAACCCTTCTCCCTGGCCGTGCCGGGACTGGTGCACTGACCGCCCATGGCAGTTTTTGCGATCGGAGACATTCAAGGCTGCTATCAGGAATTCCGTTCTCTGTTACGCAAGATGAAGTTTCGCGATGACTGCGACACTCTCTGGATAACCGGGGACCTGGTCAATCGCGGTCACGATTCCCTGAGTACCCTGCGGTATGTATCGGCCATGGGTCCTTCGGCCATCACGGTGCTGGGCAACCACGACCTGCACCTGCTGGCCATAACGGCGGGACTACGCTCGGCCGACAAGGGCGGGGCGAACCTGGGCAAGGTACTCAAGGCGAAAGACTGCGATGCGCTTATGGACTGGTTGCGTCTGCGCCCCCTGATCCACCATGACGAGCAACTGGGCTACACCCTGGTGCACGCAGGCCTGTCCCCGGTATGGACAATCAAGAAGGCGCTGAAGCAGGCCGGCAAGGTCGAGAAAGTCCTGGCCAGTGACAAGATCAACCGGCTACTGAAAAAGATGTATGGAAACAGCCCCAACCAGTGGATGCGCGTTCCGCGGATGCCGACCAGAAGTCTCTTCGGGCCCGTGACGGCCCCGGCGATCAGATCGCTGTGACCGCCGACATATTTTGTCAGGGAATACACGCAAATATCCGCCC
>JBFFTZ010000092.1:0-8568 GCA_041571575.1 Gammaproteobacteria bacterium
CGTCCGGGGCTTCACCTTTTACCTCGTCAAGCCACAGGCCATGGTGTTGCTTTGCCCAGGCCTCGTCGACTTCACCGGTGATCATGCCTTCCAGGGTTCCCTCGTTGCCGATGGTGCCAAGGTAGATATGGCCGATGCTGCCGGCGATTAACGCCAGGCTGCTGATGCCGTGAATGATATTTGCCAGTTGCATGGTTTCCCGGGTCCAGTCCAGGTTGGGGAACAGCAGGAAGATTCCTGAGCCAACCATGGCCACGCTTCCCCAGAAGAGAATCCAGAACCACATTTTTTCGCCACCATTCACGAAGCCCGCAGGCCTGTGAACGCCATCGAAATATCCGCCGCCGCTGAGTATCCACTTGATGTCGCTGGAGTTGGGGATGTTCTGTGTTATCCACTTCACCAACATGATGGTTACGCCGGCGGTGAAAAACAGTGACAGGTAATTGTGCACCGGCACGGCGAAGGCCGCGAAGGCCGCAAAGCCTTCTTTACCCATTAGGGGTATCAAAACCTCTCGCCCGTACAGTGTCGCCATTCCGGTTATCGCCAGGATGATAAACAGGATTGCGACATACCAGTGCAATATCCTGTCGACCATTGACCAGCGGGTAACCGTCCTGCCTGTTCGTGTCTCCAGCTTCGCTTTCCCAACGACTGCCTGGAAAATGACTATCAACAGAACCACCACTCCCAGGGCAATTGCCCCGTAGGTGCTTAATGGTCCTTGTCGAATCTGCCTCCAGTTCTGCCCGCCGTTCTGGATCAGCACGTCAGTTTCCTGGCCCTTCACCTGGGTGACGCCAGATTCACTGCCACGTATGGCACGCCAGAACTCAGATCTGGGATTGCTGCTGGAATCCTGTTGTGCTGCGGCCTCGACGCTATTAACTCCAGTGACCAGGTAACCGGTCATCGGTAGCGTCATGGTGCCGAGCAGTAGTAGGGCAAGGCTCCAGAACAGGATGCGCCTGCTGCGCCTCGGATCCCGCCCCTTCAAGGTGGTGTTTGCTCGTTCGGCCATCGCCTCAAGTCCTCCTGTGCTCTACAGTCTTTTCTTCCTGGTGTTTCAGCAAGTGCATCTGCAGAGCCTCTTTTGTCGTTGTTCCGTCCTAGCGGTCTGACTGCCCTTTCTGGAAACGCTCGGCCAATTTAGCCTGCTGTTCCGGATCGGCCTGCTTTGCCAGCAATGGATCTGTGGTGCCCCGATAGACCCCCGGGTCATGCAGGGTAATATCGGCATCCTCGTAACACCCCCCCATGGCGAAAGAGGCCATGATTAGCAGGGCAACGGTTACTTTTCGCATCACGATTCTCCTTAGTGCTGCGCGGTGGTTTACCGGGTCGGCCTGGCCGACCCGGAATGCCGCGGCCTAGCTGTCAGCCTTGTAAGCGACTCCCCAGCCCCATGTTTGGGGACGGGAGCTCCGTTTCAGGACGCGTTCGCGATAGATGTCAGCCACCATGTCGCCGTCACCTCCCAGGAGTGCCTTGGTCGAGCACATCTCTGCACATAGGGGCAGCTTGCCCTCGGAGATGCGATTCCGGCCGTATTTCTCGAACTCGGCCTGGGACCCATCTTCCTCGGGACCGCCCGCGCAGAAGGTGCACTTGTCCATTTTCCCCCTGACCCCGAAGGCCTCTTTCTGGGGATACTGGGGCGCGCCGAAGGGACATGCGTAGAAGCAGTAGCCGCAGCCAATGCACAGGTCCTTGTCGTGTAGAACGATGCCATCGTCGGTTGTGTAGAAGCAGTCGACGGGACACACAGCGGCGCAAGGTGCATCGCTACAATGCATGCAGGCTACCGAGATGGATCTCTCTCCCGGTACCCCGTCATCCAGCGTGACCACGCGACGGCGATTCACGCCCCACGGAACCTCGTGCTCGTTTTTACATGCGGTTACGCAGCCATTGCATTCAATGCAGCGCTCGGCATCACAAAGAAATTTCATTCTTGCCATGATCTATATCCTCCTCAGGCCGCGCTGATCTTGCAAAGGGTGCACTTGGTTTCCTGCATCTGGGTAACCGAGTCATAACCGTAGGTGAAGGCCGTGTTGGCCGCCTCGCCACGGACGTAAGGCGCTGCGCCTTCCGGATACTTGTCGAGCAGGTCCTTGCCGTCATACCAGCCGCCAAAGTGGAATGGCATAAACACCACGCCTCGGCCGACTCTCTCGGTGATCTGGGCCCGGACTTTCACCCGTGCGCCTTCTGCACCTTCGAGCCAGATCCAGTCGCCGTCACGGATGCCGATGTCATTGGCATCTCCGGGATGAATCTCGGCGAACATCTCTTGTTGCAGCTCAGCCAACCAGGGGTTGGATCGGGTTTCATCGCCGCCACCCTCGTATTCAACCAGTCTTCCGCTTGTCAGGATCAAGGGATACTCAGATGTCTTGTCCTGGGCCTGGATCGATGCATAGCGAGTGGGTAGACGGTAGTGACTCTTGCGATCCTCGTAGGTGGGGTACTTATCCACCAGGTCACGCCGTGACGTGTACAGGGGTTCGCGATGAATCGGCACTGGATCCGGGAAGGTCCAGACGATGGCCCGTGCCTTGGCGTTGCCAAACGGTGCACAACCGTGCGCGATGGCTACGCGCTGGATACCGCCAGAAAGGTCGGTCTTCCAGTTCTTTCCTTCCGCGGCAGCCTTCTCGTCGGCGGTCAGGTCGTCCCACCAGCCCAGCTGCTTGAGCATGTCCGCACTGAATTCCGGATAACCGTCCTGGATCTCTGCCCCAACGCTGTAGGAGTCCTCGGCCAGCAGGTTCTTGCCCTGGTACTCGACACCAAAACGAGCGCGGAAATTCAGTCCGCCATCCGCTACAGATTTGCTGGTGTCGTAGAGTATCGGGGTGCCCGGATGTTTCATTTCCGGCGTGCCCCAACATGGCCACGGCAGACCGTAGTACTCGCCGTCGCAGGGACCACCCTCCGCCTTCAAGGTCGTGGTGTTGAAGGTGTGCTTGTTGGCCAATTGCAGCTTCAGCCTTTCCGGGCTCTGACCGGTGTAGCCGATCGTCCACATGCCACGATTGATTTCTCTCAGGATGTCCTCGATCAGGGGTTCATCATTGCTGCCGACCTGTATGTTCTTGAACAGCTCGTCAGCAAAGCCCAGCTTCTTGGCCATCTTGTACATGATGGTGTGATCGGGCAGCGACTCAAACAATGGCTCGATCAGTTTCTCGCGCCACTGGAGTGAGCGGTTGGATGCGGTAACCGATCCGTAAGTCTCAAACTGGGTTGCCGCGGGTAGCAGGTACATGCCTTCCTGACGATCAGGCAGCACAGCCGTGTGGGTCGGGTAGGGATCGACGACCACTACCATTTCCAGGGTTTCCAGGGCCTTCTTCATTTCCGGGCCGCGGGTCTGGCTGTTTGGAGCATGTCCCCAGAAGAACATCGCTTTCAGATTATCCCGCTGGTCAATATTGCGGCTGTCTTCCAGCACGCCGTCAATCCATCGCGATACCGGTATGCCGGCCGAGTTCATGGGGTTGGCGAATGGAATGCCTGCCGTGCCTTCTTCGTCGACACCCTTGGTGTCGATGTAGCCGCTGTCGAAACGACCCTTCAGCCAGTCGAAGTCCACACCCCAGACTCGCGCCCAATGGGCCCAGGAGCCGTCTGCCAGGCCGTAGTAGCCGGGCAGCGTGTGAGAGAGGATTCCAAGGTCAGTCGCGCCCTGCACGTTGTCGTGGCCGCGGAAGATGTTGGCGCCGCCGCCGGAAACGCCCACGTTGCCCAGTGCCAGTTGCAGCACGCAGTAGGCGCGGGTGTTGTTGTTACCGATGGTGTGCTGGGTGCCGCCCATACACCAGACGATGGTTCCAGGCCTATTTTCGGCCATGGTCTGGGCCGCCAGTTTCACCTGGTCGCCAGGTACGCCGGTGACTCTTTCCACCTCGTCCGGAGTCCACTTGGCGACTTCCTTGCGGATCTCGTCAATTCCGAATACGCGCTGGCGGATGTATTCCTTGTCTTCCCAGCCGTTCTGGAAAATGTGATACAGCATTCCCCAGATCAGCGGCACATCGGATCCGGGACGAATCCGCATGAATTGGTCGGCATGGGCCGCGGTGCGGGTGAAACGCGGGTCAACCACGATCATCTTCGCGCCGTTTTCCTTGCCTTTCAGAATGTGCTGCATGGCAACCGGATGGGCTTCTGCGGCATTACTGCCGATGAAGAACATCGCCTTGCTGTTATGCATGTCGTTGTAGGAATTGGTCATGGCGCCGTAGCCCCATGTGTTCGCTACGCCTGCCACGGTGGTGGAGTGACAAATTCGCGCCTGGTGGTCCACGTTGTTCGTGCCCCACAGCCCGGCAAATTTGCGGAACAGGTAAGCCTGCTCGTTATTGAATTTGGCGGAGCCCAGCCAGTACACCGAATCAGGACCCGAGCGCTTGCGAATATCAAGCACCTTGTCGCCAATCTCGTTGATGGCCTCGTCCCAGGACACCTGCTTCCATTTGCCGCCAGTCAGCTTCATGGGGTGTTTCAGCCGGCGCTCACCGTGTCCATGTTCGCGAACGGATGCGCCCTTGGCGCAATGACCGCCCAGGTTGAACGGGGAATCAAAATCCGGTTCCTGTCCGGTCCACACGCCGTTTTGCAATTCTGCAACAACGCCGCAGCCGACAGAACAGTGGGTACAAACCGATGTACGAATTTCGGTTTCGCCTCCGGCCGCACCGGCTGCCGCTTCAGCACGCCGCATCATGACCGGTTGCAATGCTCCGGCTACTGCGCCGCCGCCAACAGCCAGGCTGGTGCGACGTAAAAAGGTGCGCCTGTCGATAGCGCTACCCAGGATTCCTTTCAGAGGAACTGTGGTTCCGTCAGGGCTAAGGTCTCGTTTTTTAGTCAGCTTCATCGCTGAGACTCCTCACTGTAGTTCTTTAACGCATCAGCACATCGGTCACTTCAATCAGAAGCGAGCTTTTTCGTAATAACGATTGATGTGCGGCGTGAGGTGGTAGCCCTTGGCATTGGGCTTTTCACTGGTTGCAACAGGTGTTGGTTCCGCATTTGCCGTGCCGGCGGCAGACACTACGGCTGCCGCACCACCGGCTACCGCAAGTTCCTTGAGGAATGCTCGCCTGCTTTTCTTATCCACTTGCGATTCCCGGGTCATTACACTCTCCTCAATAAGACTGCTTGGTCGTCATCGGTCTCGATATTTCAGTTTTGCCGTTCCCCAGCGTTAGCCGGCTCTGTCGGCTCCCAAAAGCGGAGGTATTCCTTCTCCACTTCCATAAATTGTTCACCCAGCTGCCCCACGGCGCGGTAAAAACGCGCGGAGGATGCTTCTTGCATGTCGCGGAAAAAGCGCGGCATCCAGGTTGCGATGTGACGCTGGAAAAACTGGCCCTGGGCTGCCAGGTCAGCGGTGGTGATCATGGACATTACTTCGCACAGGGCCGCTGCGTGATCTTCAGGCTCGGTGACGCCTTCCTGGCGCTCGAATCCCAATTCCCGCAAATCACCCCGAAGCTTCGACAGGGGTTGCTCCATCAGAAATCCTGTCATGTACCAGGAGCCGAAGGGCATGAGTTCGCCCCGGCCCATGCCGGTAAACAGATCGTGATACTCGTCGTCGAGTTCTGCTGTGTCGGATCGGTCGGCTGCCTGGCGCAGCATTTGCCATGCGGCACCCAGCAAGTCTCCTGAATCGCTTTCTTGTGCATCAATTCGGGAGAGCAGGCTCAGGCTGTCTTCAACCGGCGGCGCGGCCAGCAAATGGGCAAGCAGACTGTAGGTGTTGGCGCGCAGGACATCTTCGGGGGCCTCTGTGGGGCCACCCGATTGCCGGACTTCGGCTTCTCTGGTCTGGGGCACTTCGGACAATCGACACCTTCTTGGTCTATTCAGACCTAAATAAAAGCAAGTTGTGGGCCAAGTATTTTTGGAAATATCGGAGTAAAAGAAACCTATAACTTCAAATAATTCACATATCGGCGAGTCGCTTGCGACAATTTGGCGCAACCTGAGTCATTTGTTGGCAATAGACGACTAAATGGGCATGTCCGACTGATCAGCTTGGGACTGCATCATGTCCTTCACCCGGCAGTGTTCACACATGTGCAGCCGACGCTTGGCGTCCTCGGACTGGAACATCCAGTGTCCATCGAGCTTCTCAGTAACGACTTTCAGCATGGACTGGGTTGCGAAGGCCTTGCCACAGACGATGCAACACAGGGGCTGCTCCTCATTTAGCAGGCGCACCTGGTGGCGCTTGTCGTTGTCGTAGATAAACCGGGCATGCCGGGTGATGGCTTTTTCGGGGCAGGCCGTTTCACACAGGCCGCACTGCACGCAGTCCCATTCCATAAATTTGAGCTGGGGCAGGTCTGCACCGTCACGCAAGGCCGAGGTGGGGCAAACCGCCACGCATCCCATGCACAGGGTGCAGGCCTGCTTGTCTACCCGAATCTCTCCAAATGGCGCCGCCGCAGGCAGATCCACCACTTTTCGTGTGGAACCGGCCTGGGAATACAGGTGGTTAAATGCGTTGCGCAGGGTGGTCCGCTTGTCTTCCTGGGGGACGAAACGCGCCGGGCGCTTCACCTGGGAGCGGGGAAGCGAGTCTCCAAGAAGCTCAGCGGCATCAGGCTGTTCGACATCCACCAGCCCCAGGCAGCCTTCGGGATATCCCATCCCCTGGAGAATGGGCCGGGAAAAACTGATCTGGTCGGCAAGTTCAGAGCGCATCCTGGCCGGTGTCCCGCCGGTTACCGCCATCAGTACGCCGGCCGCGCCGAAGGCCAGGATGGCCATCCAGGCATCCATGCCGATGGAGCCGATTTCCTCCAGTTGAACCGGGATAATTCTTTCGGATAGCGACTCTGCCAACGAGCCATAGATCGCCATGCCGCTCCATCCATCGTGGAACAACAGAATGGGGTCTTCTCCGCCGGCCTCCTGATAAGCGCCAAGCAGGGTCTGTACGTGGGCCAGCAATTCGCTTACCTGGGGGAAGGCGTAAGTCATGGCGCCGGTAGGGCAGGCGGCAACACAGCTGCCGCCGCCCTGGCATAAATAGGGGTCTACGTTGACGGTGTCGCCCAGGGAGGTAATGGCCAGGGCCGGACAGGCATCCAGGCAGCGGGTGCATCCGGGTACGCCGCTGCGTCCGTGGGCGCAGATGCCGGGGTTGTACTGGAAATACTTTGGCTTCTCGAATTCACCGGTCATGCCCGGAAGAAGCTTGAGGTCCCGCTCCAGGCTCTCGGGGCTGGACGGGGAGTAATAGCCGACAGGCAGGATTTCGGCGTCAATCAGCCTGGGGGTACCCTGGTCCAGCACCAGGTCGTACTCCCGGTACTTCTTGTCCAGCCCGGAAGCATCATCGGGCTGGGCCACAGAGACTTTGTACTGCCCCAGTGCGCCTTTCAGTGCGGGCCGGCCACCACGAATGACTCGAAATCCATTTTCCAGGGAGGTTTCAGGAGCTGCGTCAGAGGGCACCCAGATTGTGCATTCCAGATCGTCCCGGAGTGCTGCCGCCATTGCCAGGCAGTCCGAGTCTTCGCCGACAATCAGCAACCGTCCCTGGGACAGGAAGTTGACCAGAGAGGTAGGAGTGAATTCGTGTTGCGGCTCCCCGGCCAGCGCCCTGGCTCGTGCAGCGCCATTGGCGCTGGTGGCGGGAAGCTCATGACTTGCCTTGGTCATCCTTTGTCTCCGTCGTCAGGTTGCTGTTTTCGGTCTCGTCCGGAAGGTTTTCGACTTCCTGCAGCGGCTCATTGTCGGCAGGGGGGGCTTCGCTGAGTTGTTCTGTTTCGTCATCCAGGGTTTGCTGGAGTTTTTCTTTCATACGCTCTATGGCGTGTTTCATATCGCAGGTCACCACGTCGCCCAGGGGCACCCAGACTGAATAGTCCTCGGCGTAGTCGTCCATTCCGTCGGTGATATTGAACTTTGGCCCATGAAACATTTTTCGCAACGCCGTTTTGCGTAATTTCTCACTCACTCCTGCAGAGAGAAAACCGCTGAAATCCGAGTCCTGGTCCAGGCTTTCCAGGGGAGGCATATCGGCGTCGGTGAGCTCGGGCTTCCGGGCCTCGACGGACTCAACCGGATCTTCCTGGGCGTCGGCCTGCTTTTCCCTGGCCTCGCTCTTGCGCTGGGACCATCGACTTATGAAGTCTTCCCCACGGACGTCAGGCTCGCCGGTTTCCAGATTCCGGAGGTCTTCTTCTGTGTCACTCATGAGGGGCTCTCGTCCGACCACTTCTTGCGTTTTCGAACCTTTTTTTCCTTGGGTACATAATGCTGCACCACGAAATTTTCCAGCTGCCGGTAGATTTCCGGAGGTATCGGTACCGAGTAGACCCGATCATCACCCTCTATGCCTGCACTCGCCTCGTCGTGGTTTGCAGTCACGGCAAATGGCTCTACATCGCCACCCGGGTCTTCGTGGCAGAGCACGTACAGGGAGGGATTGTTTCCAACCAGGTTGTACCAGTAGCTTTCCGCGCCATCTCGATAGAGGCACATCCGGAACCCCGACCACAGGTAGTGCTGCAGGTCGGCCCCGTCGCGCATCAG
>JBFFTZ010000093.1:0-8567 GCA_041571575.1 Gammaproteobacteria bacterium
CGATGCTACAAGATAGTGCCTGGATCCAGCCTTTAGCCAATCCCGAGAGTTTCTTTCATGTCTTTTAGAATCCTGTTCCCCCACCGGACGTTGCTGTTAATCGCCTTTTTGTTCTGTTCCAGTGGCTGGGCCGCCGGTGACGATGACCGGGCGGCCTTTGCCATGCCCGACAGCTATAGCGCCGACGTGACCGGGGCGGTCTTGAGGCTGGGAGGCAATGCGGTGGATGCGGCGGTGGCTGCGTCCTTTACCTTGAGTGTCACCTTGCCCGAGGCGGGCAATATCGGTGGCGGCGGTTTCATGCTGCTGAGAATGGGCGATGAAGCGGCATTTGTAGATTACCGGGAAACCGCCCCGTCTGGCGCCAGCCGGAATATGTACCTGGATGAGGATGGTAATGTTGCCCCGGGGCGCAGTGAGATTGGTCACTTGTCGGTTGGGGTTCCGGGAACCGTTGCCGGCATGTGGGAAGCCCACCAGAAGTATGGCCGCCTGCCCTGGGCCGTGTTGTTGGCTCCCGCCATCAAGCTGGCCCGGGAAGGCTTTTTTGTGCACCCCCAGCTGGCTGAAAACAGGAGCGATGCGGCGGAGAGCTTCGAGCGTGGCGGAGTAAATTTCAATAAATATTTTTCTGGCATGCGGGCGCGGGAATTATTCAAACAGCCAGAGCTTGCCGCGACCCTGCAGCGCATATCAGAAAACGGCGCCCGGGAATTCTATGCCGGCGAGACGGCGGGACTAATACTGGAAGAGATGCAACGCGGTGGCGGATTGATAAACGCCTCGGACCTGGCAGATTACAAGGTGATCTGGCGCGAACCCCTGGAAATTTCCTGGCGTGGATATCGCTTGCTGAGCGCGCCGCCGCCCAGTTCCGGTGGAATCGCACTGATGCAGTTATTGCAGATGAAGGATGCATTAAACGAGCAGTTCAAGGGCCTGTCTCATAACTCGGTCCAGTACATTCACCTTGTCGCGGAAATGGAGAAGCGGGTTTTTGCAGACCGTGCGGAATATGCAGGTGATCCCGAATTTTTTGAGGTTCCCGCCAACAAACTGGTGGCAGCGGAGTACGTGTCCTCTCGGGCAGCCGAGGTAGATCCATTGGCTATTTCCAGGCTCGAGGCAGTGCGTCCGGGTCTTGAGTCTAGAGATACCACCCATTTTTCTATCCTGGACTTCGACGGTAACGCGGTTTCCAACACCTATACGCTGAACGCGACCTTTGGCAGTGGCGTGGTGGTGGGCGGAGCGGGCTTCCTGCTGAATGATGAAATGGATGACTTCAGTTCCAAACCGGGCGTGCCTAATCAATACGGGGTAGTGGGCGGTGAGGCCAACGCCATCGAGCCCGGCAAGCGGATGCTTTCTTCAATGAGCCCAACCATACTCGTAAAGGATGGCAGGCCGGCGATGGTAATTGGTACGCCCGGTGGATCAACAATCTTCACCAGCGTGTTCCAGGTGATGGTGAACCTGATGGACTTTGATATGTTGCCGGAACGGGCGGTATCCAGCACACGCTTTCATCACCAGTTGCTGCCGCCGGACGAGGTGACGTTTGATCCGGGTATTCCATTGCCGACGCGAACGGTCGAGGCTCTGGTACAGCGTGGCTACGCGCCGCGCCCCCACGACTGGGCGCTGGGTGATGTGATGGTGGTCAGTGGCCTTGATGGTACCTTGCGCGCCGCTGCCGACCCCAGGGGCCGGGGCGTTGCGAAGGTGATGGCCCGGGAGGAATAGTCCCGGGCGCAACGGCTGTAGGCCTAGCCCTTGATGTCCAGGGCGTTGGGCCGCTTGGGCAGTCCGGGCATGCGGATAATGTCTCCGGCCAGGGGAACCAGGAATCCGGCTCCTGCCGAGAGCAGCACATTTCTAATAGTGATGCGGAAGCCGGTGGGGCGACATATCTGCTTGGGATCGTCGCTTAGCGACAAGGGTGTCTTGGCCATGCAAATTGGCAGGCCAGCGAATCCCAGGCGCTGGATTCGGGCCAGGTCTTTGATGGCGGTGGCGGTGTAATCCACGCCCTCGGCTCCGTAGACCTTGGTGGCAATCGCCTCGATTTTTTTCTTCATGGAATCCGACCAGTCATAGGTTGGCTTCAGGGGACGGGTTTCCTCGTTGGCCGTTTCAATGACCGCCCTTGCGAGTTCTTCCGCACCCTTGCCACCGTCGGCGAAGGCAGTCGATACGGCGCATCGGACACCCAGTTCCTCGCAGGCCTTGCGTACCACTTCCACCTCGGCATCCGTGTCGGTGTCGAAGCGATTGATGGACACCACAGGCTGTCTGTCAAAGCCACGAATGTTTTCCACGTGCTTGAACAGGTTGGGCAGGCCTGCTTTGACAGCGGCCACGTCCTCGGGAATCAAGTCCCTGGGCCCTTTTCCGCCATGCCGCTTGAGTGCGCGGATGGTGGCCACCAGGACCACTGCCGCCGGGGAAAGCCCGGTGTAACCGCACTTGATGTCGACAAATTTTTCGGCGCCCAGGTCGGAGCCGAATCCAGCTTCGGTAATGGCCCAGTCACCCAGTTTCAGGGCCATGCGGGTTGCGATCACGCTATTGCAGCCATGGGCGATATTGGCGAAGGGTCCACCATGCACCAGGGCGGGAACGCCCTCGCAGGTTTGTACAAGGTTCGGCAGCATCGCGTCCTTGAGCAAACGCATCATTGCACCTACGGCGCCGACATCCTCGGCGGTCAGCGGGTTTCCATCGGCTTCCTCGGCCACGATCAGTCGGGACAGGCGTTTGCGCAGGTCTGCCTCGTCCTCGGCCAGGCAAAGTGTCGCCATGATTTCCGAGGCCGGCGTGATATCAAATCCGGTTTCTCGGGGAACACCCTGGAGCACGCCGCCCAGGCCGATGACCACATGGCGCAGTGCCCGGTCATTCATGTCGATGACCCGGCGCCAGCTGATGCGGCGCGGATCCACCTCAGGCGGGTTGCCGTAATGGATGTGATTGTCCAGCAGCGCCGCCAGCAGGTGATGGGCTGCGGTGATGGCATGGAAATCGCCGGTGAAGTGGAGGTTGATGTCTTCCTCGGGAACCAGGCTCGCCTTTCCGCCGCCGGTGGCGCCGCCTTTCATGCCGAACATCGGGCCGAGAGAGGGTTCTCGCAGGGCGATGCAGACTTTCTCGCCCAGGCTGGCCATACCCTGGCCAAGGCTGATTGAAGTGGTTGTCTTTCCTTCGCCGGCGCCGGTGGGCGTCATGGCGGTCACCAGGATCAGTCTGCCGGGCTTTCTGTCTGCCACCGCGTCATGTCTTAGCTTGGCCTTTTCGGTCCCGTACGCGATCACGTGTTCGGGAGCGATCCCCAATTGCTTGGCGAGTTGGCCAATTTCCTGCACAGTGCCTGACATGCCTTTCGTCCTCGATTAATTCGAAACGCAAGAGGGTACACTATTAATCTGGTTATACCGAATACCTGAAATTCCGCATTGCAAACAGGAACAAGAAATGGATATAGGTGAATTGCGCCGCGAATATTCGCGACTGGGACTTCGGCGCGCTGACCTTGCACAGGACCCCTTCAACCAGTTTCAGCTCTGGTTTGAGCAAGCCAGGGAATCGGGGCTGTCAGATCCGAACGCCATGAGCCTGGCGACGGTGGACGAGCAGGCCCGCCCGTCGCTGCGAACCGTGTTGCTTAAATTCTGGAACGAAGAAGGCTTCGTGTTTTACACCAATTTCGAAAGCGCCAAGGCCCGGGATATTGCCTCGAATCCGGAAGTCGCCTTGTTGTTCCTGTGGTTGCCCCTGGAGCGGCAGGTGATCATTCGCGGTCGGGCAGAGAAAGTCTCCACCGCGGAATCCTTGAAATATTTTCTCAGCCGGCCCCGGGGCAGTCAGCTGGGCGCCTGGGTCTCACAGCAAAGCTCGGTGATTTCCTCGCGGAGTCTCCTGGAGGCCAAGCTTGAGGAAATGAAACAGAAATTTGCTAACAAGGACCTCAGCCTGCCATCGTTCTGGGGAGGCTTCAGGGTGGTGCCCAGGAGCATAGAGTTCTGGCAGGGCAGGCCAAACAGGATGCATGACCGATTCCTGTACACTCGGGATGATGCTGGCTGGCGTGCGGATCGACTGGCCCCCTGATCGTGACAGGGCGCCCGCCCCACTGATGGAGACTGTGTGATTTGAGATTGTCCGGGCTGACAAATGCATTGCTGGGTCGCTGCTGCGGCCTGCTGTTGCTGGTTGGATTTCTTGTCGCTTGTCAGCCCTCGTCAGATCAGCCCAAGCCCGGAGAACGCCGGGATGTTGCCCAGCAGGGGGACTCTGACTCCCCGGCGACGCATGAATTATTGAGCAGTGGCATCGGGATGTCGGATTTACCGGAGCAGTTTTCATCCCTTTGGCGTCCCTGGAGCGGTGACCTGGACGGCATGGTTGAGCGTCGCGGCATTCGCGTGCTGGTGGTGCATAGCGGGTATTTGTATTTCTTTGATGAAGGTCGGCCCAGGGGCATCACCGTGGAGATGCTGTCTGAGTTTGAGCGATTCCTGAACAAGAAGTACAAGACCGGTCGCCTGCCAATATATGTAGTACCCATTCCTGTCACCCGGGAGCGCCTGCTTCCCGACTTGCTGGCCGGCCGGGCTGACCTGATTGCAGCAAACCTGACGGTCACCCCGGAGCGTTCTGCGCAAATAGCATTTTCGAAGCCACTATATAGCGGGGTCAGCGAAGTCATCGTGACCGGGCCCTCTGCGCCGCCGGTTGAGAGTATCCAGGACCTGGCCGGGCAGGATATTTTCGTTCGCGCCTCCAGTAGTTACTTTGAAAATCTTAATCGATTGTCTACCGGGTTTATCACCATGAACCTGAAGCCGCCGCGCATTCGCCTGGTGGAAGAGGTTCTGGAAGACGAGGATGTCCTGGAAATGGTCAACGCGGGAATTTACCCCATGACCGTGGTTGATGACGTGAAGGCCAGGTTCTGGAGTGGGGTGCTGGAAGACCTGGTCATGCGCGAGGACCTGGTAGTGAACACGAATGGTGATATTGCCTGGGGACTTCGCAAGGACAGTCCCAAGTTGAAGGCCCTTCTGGATGAGTTCATGCGCAGTCATGGCCAGGGCACCCTCTACGGTAATGTGGTGCGAAACAAATACCTGGATGACAGCGGCTGGGTGAAGAGTGTCAGCTCCAAGGCTGCGCTGGAGCAGCTGCAGCCGCTATCCACGTTGTTCAAGAAGTATGGTGAACAGTACGGATTCGACTGGCTGGAACTGGCGGCCCAGGCGTTCCAGGAATCGGCCTTCGACAACACCAAGAAAAGCGGCGCGGGCGCGGTGGGCATCATGCAGGTTAAACCCTCCACTGCCAGTGACAAAAACGTTGCTGTGGAGAATGTCCATGAACTCGAGAACAATATCCATGCCGGTGCCAAGTACCTGCGCTTCCTGGCGGACCGGTATTTCGATGATGCCCGGGTGCATCCCCTGGACCAGTGGATGTTTGCCGTGGCGGCCTATAACGCAGGGCCTGCCAAGATCGCGCGCATGCGCAGGCTGGCCAAGAAAAAGGGCTACGACAACACGATCTGGTTCGACAACGTGGAAGTGGTGGTGGCGCAAAACATTGGGCGGGAGACCGTCCAGTATGTGAGCAATATCTACAAATATTACGTTGCCTATAAATTGAGTTGGGAACGTGCTGATTTGCGGGAAAAAATCATAGGTGACCGATAGTCCGGCGGCTCGGACTGGTCCACAGGAGTGTCGTGCACATCCCCCGAACAAGTTTTATTACGCTGATCATGCTGTTTGAGGGAGCGCTGCTGCCGCTTTCCCTGCTGCTTTCCTGGATTCTGGATATCCCGCTGACACTTTCCCCTGGTGGTCTGTCGATCGTGATGGGTGTACTTGGCACCCTGCCAATATGGTGGCTGCTGGTATGGGCCCGGAGTCTCAGGGTTTCCCCGGTGGAGGAATTTTTTAGCTGGGTCGACAGCAATATTGTTTCGCTGTTTCGCGGGGCCACCGCCTGGCAGGTTGCTGTCATAGCGTTGCTGGCGGGCCTGGGTGAGGAGATGCTGTTCCGGGGCATCATCCAGCAAGGTCTTCAGGGTTGGCTGGGTCCCTGGCCCGGCTTGTTCGTGGCAAGTTTCGTTTTCGGTGCGGCACACTGGGTGAGTCGCACTTACATGATCTTTGCCTGCATGATGGGTCTATACCTGGGATTGCTGTACTGGCGCACAGATAACCTGCTGGTTCCGATTATCATCCACGCCCTGTATGACTTTCTTGCGCTGCGGATGTTGTTGCGCCAGCTTCCGGTTGCTCGCCAGGAGTCCGCCTAGGGTGCATGTTCCAGCGAGACTCTTCAGGGCCTGTCTTCGATGACTGAGTGGGTACTCCTGGCAAGGCCCGGGTTGCACCTGCTATTGCATGTGCTGGTGCCGGGGGTATTCGCGCGACTGTGCTGGCCTGGACGCTGGAAGATGGCGTGGTTGGTGATGATGGCGGGCATGCTGATTGACCTGGATCACCTGTTTGCCGACACGCTGTACGATCCCCTGAGGTGCAGCCTTACAGCCCATCCATTGCATGGCCCGATCCCGGCGCTGGTCTATCTCTTGCTGCTTTGGCCGCGCAAGACCCGGGTGCTTGCCTGTGGTCTTCTTCTTCACCTGGCGCTTGATGGTTCGGATTGCCTGATGATGCTGGCAGTCTGACTTTCCGGGAAACGACAACTTGGAACCGCCCCCTTCAATGCGGTTAACATGGGGCGCTGTTTTCCAGGGCGTGAACAGGGACGGTAAAGGCTTACATGGCATTCAAGACACTTCGTTTTCGGGCGGGCCCCGGGGCCACGAGAGTATTGACCCGGGAAGGGTTCGACTTTGATCGGTTCCAGGTCATGGCGGGCGCCTCGGGTGGGCCCAAGTGGCTGGCACTGAGCCGGCTGGATAAATTCATTGCCGGCGAACTGTTGCCCCGGCGCAAGACACCGCTGTTCCTGTTGGGATCATCGATTGGAGCCTGGCGGTTCAGTTGCTACGCAAAACCCGACCCGGTTGCTGCTATCCAGGCGTTTGAAGACGCCTATATTGAGCAGCGCTATGGGAAGAAGCCCACGGCACAGGAAGTCACCGCGGAAACCCGGCGATTTTTCAAGCTGATTGCCGGGGAGGGTGGTGAGGCCCAGATGCTGTCCAATTCCCGTGTTCGACTGAATGTGATGGCGGTGCGTTGTCGCGGGGCGGCAGCCTTCGAGCAACCCTGGTTACAGGGCCTGGGTATGCTGGCGGCAGCTACCGGCAACCTGTTTAGCCGGCGTGCGCTTGCCGTGTCCTATGAGCGGGCGTTGTTCTTTGATTCCAGGGATGAGCCGCCGTTCATGAACCTGGCCGGGCTGCCCATGCAGCGTATTGCCCTGAGCGAGCAAAACCTGGAGGACGCGGTAGTGGCCAGTGGCTCCATCCCCCTGGTGCTCGAGGGAGTTCGCGACATCCATGGAGCCCCAAGGGGCATGTACCGCGACGGGGGTGTCACGGATTACCACTTCAACGATTCCCTGAGCAGCGATGAAGGACTGGTTTTCTATCCGCACTTTTATCCGTACATGGTGCCGGGTTGGTTCGACAAGAGCCTGTCCTGGCGCCGGGCAGGAGGCGCTGTGACCGACAAGGTCCTGCTGGTGTCTCCCTCGGAGGAATTTGTCTCCAGCCTGCCCCATGGGAAGATTCCGGACAGAAAGGATTTCGCGAACCTGGATAACGAGCAACGCATCAGTTACTGGAATACCGTGGTGGCTGAGAGCGAGCGCATGGCTGACGAATTCCGGGAGTTACTCGCTGGTGGCGACCTGGCAGGCAGGCTCGAGCCACTGGGCTGAATTAGGGTATCGGGAGACTTATCGCTATGAGTTTTATTCTCCATGAGCGTCTGCAACAGGATTGCCTGCAACTGGGTAGCTTTGCCTTGAGCAAGTTGCTGCTGCTCAATGACAGTCGCTTCCCCTGGTGCATCCTGGTTCCTGCCAGGGCCAATGTGTCCGAGATTCACCAGCTGGACTGGAATGACCAGGTGCAGCTGTTAAGAGAGTCCGAGCGCCTGGCGCATTGTCTCACCCGAATTTATTGCCCGGACAAGTTGAATATTGCCGCCATTGGCAACCTCGTGCCTCAGTTACACCTGCATCATGTGGTGCGCTATCGTAATGATGCTGCCTGGCCGGCCCCGGTCTGGGGTGTAGGTGTTGCCCAGCCCTACGAGGCGGTTGATCTTGAGGTCCGGGTCGGGAGACTGCTTGGTGAATTGTTTCAGGACACCGGGGAGTCGGCGGGATTCGTTCCCCACCGGTAAGCAGGCTGGACCAGGAGTCTTGAATGAGAAATTTCATCGGCATGTTGGTTTTTACGCTTTTGCTGACGGCCTGTGCCGGGCAGGAGCGGGTGCTAGAGACTGCCCGGGCCGAGAATTCCGAGGCTGTGGATTTTGCGGTTCTCGCCGGAGACTGGGTCCTGGATTCCCTGGAAGGTGAGAAGTGGCTCGGGGAGTTGCGAGTCAGCATGAACTTGTCGGACGGTGGCAGGTTCTCAGGCA